>CALLVD010000013.1 GCA_938010385.1 uncultured Robiginitomaculum sp. | reverse complement strand
CCGCCGGCCGGGTCAGGCGAGACGAAGAATTGGAACAGGCAATGACAGGGCGGCAGGGCCATATCATCGACATCGGCCGGGTTCCACGCCGAGACGATGTGGCGACGCGAATATGGATTGACCTTAATCGCCTCAATCATTTTGGCGACTTGGTCAATCACAGCCCTTGTTCCATCTTCATTGGCCGGACCTTCCCATCGGCGCCATTGTTTCCCATAAACCGGGCCCAGATCGCCGTTCTCATCCGCCCATTCATCCCAAATGCGGACTTTGTTGTCTTGCAAATATTTGATGTTCGTATCGCCGGCCAAAAACCAAATCAGCTCATGAATGATGGATTTTAAGTGCAGCTTTTTCGTCGTGACCATGGGAAAGCCGTCGGCCAGATTAAAGCGCATTTGATGGCCGAACACGCCGCGCGTTCCGGTGCCGGTGCGGTCGGGGCGGTCAACGCCCTGCTCCATAACGCGGGTCAAAAGATCGAGATATTGTTGCATGGCCCTACCCTAGCCGATTCGCGCACAATTCCCACAACTTGCGTTTACTTACACACAATTTGGCGAACATGTATTCACTTCGCAAATAAAGGTGTGTGATCGGCGTCACGCCGGCGTCCGCCAAATGCGCCTATGGGTGGTCTCATGCAGCATGTTGCTGCCAAATAAAGGAGACAAACCATGTTGACTATACACGTAAAGAAATTCGCTGCGTCGTGCACCCTCGCATTAACCGCCGCGCTTGCATTCAGCCAGCCTGCCGCCGCTATACCGCCGCCGGATGTCATCAAAAAATGCGAAAAAGATGAGCGTTATCAAATGCACCACTGGTATAGACTTTATGGCGAGCCTCAGACTATATATTTGAAACGGGTAGATGCAACACCGCAAACGAACCCGTACATGCAAAGCATCTCTGAGGCCGTCTATCACGCTAATTGTTATCTGTATGAAAAGCCCGGCGACTTCACGATTGCTTATGAACGCGTCGGTAAAATTAATTTTCGGGAAATCGGCTCAAATCGCGGAAAACCATTTGTCTTAGACTTGGGGGATTCAGCCATGGCCAATAAGGAAAACCTTTCTGAACGCAGACGGGACCGTCCTGCGCCGCGAATGCAGCGCCGTTGAAGCTTTCAGAGTCGTAAAATTTAGAAGTCCCGAACGTTTATCGGGGCTTTTTACAGATCATCGACTGTGGCGAGCATTGCGGGGATAACATCATAGCCGAGCTGCGCCGCGCGCTCCGGCGACCAGCCGGTCAGCGGCTCCGGATGATTGGCGTCGTCCTTAAACGGCATTTCAAGCGTCATGGCGAGGCAGCCAAATGTGTGGGCCGTCCATGTAGTCGCATAAGTTAAATTAGCTTTGCCGGGCGCGGTGACGGGATAGCCAAACTCCGTTTGGAACGCCGGCGTGGCGGCTTTGTAGGCCGCCAGAAACTTATCCAGCTTGGCCTGATCGGCGGGGCTGAAGGCGGGCACGCCTTCGGCGCCGGCAATAAAATTATACGGCAAGGCTTCGTCGCCGTGAACGTCCAAGGATAAATCAACGCCGGTCTCTTTCATCTTGGCCATGACCAGAAAAACTTCCGGGCTGCGCTCGGGCGTGGCCACGCCCCATTCACGGTTTAAGTTCGCGCCGGCCGCATTGGTGCGCAAATTGCCCCGCACGCCCCCGTCCGGGTTCATATTGGGCACGATGTAAAAGCTCGCTTTACTGCGCAGGGCGGCCGCGTCCGCATCATCCGAGTCGGTCAAGCGTTCTAAAAAGCCTTCCATCCACCATTGCGCCATCGTCTCGCCGGGATGTTGGCGCGCATCGACCCAGATGACCTTCTCGCCGCCGGGAACATGCAGCAAGTCAAGGTCCTGCCCATCTAAAGTCTGCCCCAATACGCTGTGCTCGACGCCGTCCATATTGGCGTAAACTTCGATTAAATCATGATGTCGCGCCATCGGATAAGGCGCAAAATAGGCATAATAAACCGCGTCATGGGACGGCGTATGCAATATAGACAAAGTCCCGTCTTCATAAACCGTCTTTACCCGAAACCATGTCTCATTATCGTAGGAGGCGCATGCGCTGTAATCTTCCCACCCTTTTGTAAATGCTGCGCCGCCGGCGTTTTCCAAATGCAGGGTCAGCGGCGTATCTTTCACCCCGTCAACGCGAAAATAAAACCACTGATAAAAATCAGACTTATTATCCGGCTCAATATTCAAACGAATATTATCGCAATCAGAGCTGTCAATGACTTCGATATTGCCGCCGTCAAAGTCTTTTGAAATTTGGGTCATATGCGCGTATCTCAGTATTTAAAGTCATGCGGCGCGGCCGCCGCTGCGATAATTGCGCCCGGAATTTCCGGGGCATCCAATCCTCGCCAAAAAACGCGCCACTCACCTGAAACCTGCATGCCATGACAGGCCTTCATATACCAGTCATTAAAAGGATTACCCATGCGCGAGCGCCAGAAAAAGGCCGGCACAGTTTCCGTTAACGCATCCCAAATGTCGCGGCCAATCCCCTCACCTTGGGCTAACTGCACGACCCAGAATTTAGACAGATAAGGCAGCCCCGCCAATGACGTGACAATCGCCCCGCCGCGATAGCTGTGCTCGACAAAAGCATGGCTCATGGGCTGTTTAAAAAAATCGGGCGCAAGCGGCTTACCGAAAGCTTCTTCAATCGAGCTGCGCATTTGCTTCAGGTTCATGTCTTTATAGGTCTGCATATGATAGACCTTAGCAGCCCGGCGCATCAGCGTGCCCGAACCTTTCACGGTGAACAGCTCTTGCAAAAGGTTCAGCGGTGAGGCGATGATATAACCGGCAGAATTCTCCGGCCTCATCGCCAATTCACCGGCGATATCAATGAAGCGGCCCTGCCCCGGACTCATGTCGTCAATATCCCCTTCGATACCGCGCTCGCCGATTTTCACAACGGGCAGCCTGCGTCCGCCGCGGCGCAATCCCCCTGAGGGTTGCAGAAATATCACTTTGCCGGGCCGCAGTTTCTCAACCAATTCCGGCAGTCTGACCTTGCCGGCGGCGGTCTCTGTCATTTCCAGCACGGCCATGCCGCCGCGCGAGGCTTGGTTTTTAATATCAGCCATCAGGCCGTATGACGCGGTATTCAGCTTAACAGTCTTGATACCGACATGGTCCAGCTCTTTGTAAAGGCGCTGGGATTGAAACTTTACACTGGTGCGATCATCATCGAGCGCGCCGACCACAAGAACCGGCGTTAATTGCAAATCGGATAAAATACGAAGGTCGCTAATCAAAGCCTCAAGCAGCGGATTTTTAAGGCAGCGCGGGTCCAAGACTATCAGCGCAAACCGTTCCGGATCCTGCGACTGAAAAACATTGGCGTAAAAGGCCGCTTCATCGTCGCGCCCAATCGCGGACAGACTGCGCAGAACTGTATCTCGGACGCTCATATTCGGGTTCCTGTTGCTCGCCCCTTAAGCCTGTTATTGCTTTCCTGCCTGATGCCCGTCATGTCAAGCGCTCAACCGTTATTAAACAGCGCTTTGGCATATACTTTTGATGCTGTTTCAAGCTGCGCCTTGGTCACAAACTCATTGGGCCGGTGCGCCTGTTCAACATCCCCCGGACCGTAAACAACGCAGTCAACGCCGGCCGCCGATAACATGGCGGCCTCGGTCCAATATGGCAAATCAATCGGCCGGGTTTCCTGACCGCTGAAATATGGAGCAAAGCCTGACAGATCACGCGTTTGCAACGGCGGATGCACGGCCATGCAAGACAGCTCATCCGGCGCATGATTTTTAAATATCCGCGCCAGATCCGTCTCGCGCGCCGCAATATCATCGCCGGGCGGCGGGCGCAAAGAGACGCGAAGCTCGGCCCGGGTCGGGATAACATTATGCGCGCCGTCACTGTCAATCATGCCGACATTAACGCATAGCCCGATATAGCTGCCATTGCCGGCATCAAGATTGGCTTTGCCGTAGTCCCCCAAAGCTAAGGCCAGACGCGCTGCGGATAAAACGGGGGCAGCGACTGTGTCGGATAAGGAACTGTGTCCCCCCGGGCCGGTATAGCGCGCCATATAAGCCATAAATCCGCGATGGCGCTGCCCGACTTCGCACCCGGTCGGCTCGCAAATAATGGCGCGCGGCGCGGCGCTCATATGTCCGCGCGCGACGATAGCTTCCATAACTTCGCTGCCGGCTTCTTCGTCACCGGAAAACAGCACGGCAACATTATCAGGCTTGCCCTGCTCCATAGCCGCCAAAATACAGGCCATAGCGCCTTTAATATCAGAGGTTCCCAGACCCACGACGCGATCGCCGGTGTCTGCAAGTGTATGCGGGTCGGACGTCCAGCCCTCGCCGCTCGGCACTGTATCCAAATGCACATTCAGCAAGACTTGCGGCTTGCCCCAACTTGCCAAAACATAAGCCCCGTCAGAGCGCCCGCGCGACCGCAGCACGGTCTCGAATATAAGCGAATCAGGTGCATGCGCTGCCAATGCCGTTTTTAAAAACTGCGCGCAGGGCCTCTCATCACCAATCCCGTTGCGGGTATCGAAGGCCACGAGTTTTTCAAGCCAATGCAGGGTTCGGTCTAACGTCATGCCACAGCCTAACATATCCGACTTTTTATAGAAGCGGCCTTGTCATACATTTCGCGTGTTTTTAGAGTTACAATCGCTTTAAACGAATTATGAAGGAAATTATCATGGCAAAAGCTGCTGACTATATGGATGACGTGAAACGCTATGATGCGGGCGCACCGGAGGCAATTGTTCAAAAAATCGTCAATCACCTTGGCGTTGCCCTATTAAATAAGGATTCGTCCCTGGTGTCGTGTTCTGACCAAACGGAAAAAGATCGCGTGATTGCGTCATGGTGCGAAAAGAAACTGGGCCTGTCCGGCGACACGGCCCGGCTCGTCGATGACGTTTGCGAAGAAATGAAAGCGGATCGCAATAAGCAACGCGTGACGTTCTATTATCTGGTGGCAAAAAATGCAGGCTGCCTGAACAATCTTTAGACTTTGCGACCTTGTTATAATTGGCCGGCGCCGTCTCTGCGCCGGCTTTTTTTGAAGGTGTAATCATTATGTAAATTTAACCGGCAAGCGCCCCCGCATATGCTATGGCTGAGACAACAAAACAGGATGAGCACATGACCGGCAAAGTAAAATTGATTTCTGCACTGTGTATATTGGCGTTGGCGCCGCTCGCTCACGCTCAATTAGGCACGCCGGCAGAAGACCTTGGCAGCGATAAAGATCGCGGCCCTGCCGAAATCAGAGGCACGGTTCAGGCCCGCCCGATTGCGCTGTTTTTTGCCGGATTGGACGCAAATCGCGACAAAAGCGTATCTGCCGCAGAATTGGCTGCCGGCATTGACGCCGATTGGCGCGCCCTAAAACCGTCTGTGACCGGCAAGGTCGGCGCGTTCAAAATTGAAGATTGGGCGCTGCAAACCCTCGGCTCAAGAGAGGCTTACCCCACACGGCTCTCCTTTGACAGCAATCTGGACAACCAAGTCTCGGCTGATGAATTTAAAAACCGTTTGACGCTTAGCTTTACGGAAATGGACGAGGATAAAGACGGACGCCTCACCCGAGAGGAACTGGTCTATATCGCCGCGCCGCGCATAGTGCGCAAAGAGGCGCGCCGCAGCAGCAATCGCCAATATGACGAACGCCGCCCCGGCACAGAGCGTCAACGCCGAAACTAGGCGGCCGCGCCGATATCAAATGTAATGTCCTCAATCGCCGTATTGAGCACAAGCAAAGTATCGCCGCCGAGATAAAACCGCGTATGCGCCCCAATTTCATTCATATTTTCAATCGCTTCGGCCCAATTATTAAACTCGTCATATGTCAGTGATTGAGGGTAATGTGACGTATAACAGGGTAACAGGGCTGCACTGAAAATAAGCGCATAACGGCTCTTTCAATTACAACTCGCCCGCCCTATGTTTAAAGGGCTGAGCAATCAGCTATGATGATAAACGCGCTTGTAATAAGCGGTTCGGACCCGGGGGCGGTACCCGGCGGCTCCACCATAAGGGCTCAGTTTTGCTGAGCCTTTTATTGGGGCCGAAATAGGATCGACGGACGTCTAAAGAGGTTAGCTTTCATCCGAATGGGTATCGTTACATGCCCAATTTTAGTAATTGCAAATGACAATTCTAATGAAGAGTTTGCTCTCGCAGCGTAAGCAGCGCGACTTTCTCGCACTTTAACTCCTGACGCCTCATAGCCTCAGGCGGGCTCCGGTGGGTAGCTGGCAACAGAAACCCACCACTTTTCAACCAATTCAGCTCTGCTTCATACCCTCAGGTCAGGATCCGCCGGGAACCCGGCAACAGAAACCCACCGGTTAATACCCTCAGGTCAGGCTCATGTGAGTAGCCTTGATTTGAACATGGATAAGGCATCGGCGCTTGTATCTGAATCTATTTCACACACAGGCTTGCCCTGCCCGCGTGTCTGTCCGATACTGCTAAAAAATTATATTTGGAGTGGGCTATGACAGAAACAACAATCGACGCAAAAGCATTATTGGAGCATATCATGGCCGCGGGCCGTGATATGGTTGCCGAGGGCAAAGAAAAGACCGCCGGCGTCACGGCGAAATCTAAAGCGCTCGCCAAACAGGGCGAAGACGTGCTGATTGATAAGCTCGGTATTGAAAACACAGATTCCGGCCGCGACGCCCTGCGTAAAGGCGCGGCGACAGGCGCTGCCGCCGGCGCGCTGGCTTTGCTTCTGGGCTCACGCTCCGGCCGTAAACTGGCCGTGCTCGGCGGCCTCGCCGGCTTGGGCACTTTGGCCTACAAAGCGTATGAGAAAAACGGCGGAAAAATGCCGGGCAGTCTCGATGAAGCGATTGGCCTGTTAAAAGGCCCGAAGGCGGAGTTTCGCGCCCAAGCCCTGATTGCGGCTATGGTCGCTGCGGCCAAGGCGGACGGCTCTGTTGATGAGGCGGAAATGGCCTTTATCAAAGCCCACAAAAACGTGGATGCCGATGGCCTGAAAGCCGCGCTGAATACAGCGCCTGATGCTAAAGCCATTGCCAAGCTGGCCGACAGCCCGCAAGCCGCCCGCGAAATATATGCCGTATCATGCCGCGTCGCCACAGACGACAATCCGCTTGAGCGCGCCTATCTTGACTCCCTCGCCATGGCGCTCGACCTCGACCCGGAACTCGCCGCCCGCATCGAAACAGAAATGCGTACCGGCAGTTAGGGGGTGCGGACCTTTGTCGCCTCACTGGTGATAACAACGGCGCTCATAGCGGCGCCGGGGGCGATATCACAAACACCCAACCAAGATTGGGACACCCGTTTCGAAACAGTGCTTCAAATTGAGGGCGCTACGGAAGACAAGGCTACGCGGCTGAAAGCTCTTGTCGTAAAAGCTAAAACGGTACAAAACGAGCTGGCTGCTAACTATTTCTATGCACTGACGGCGCTTGAACTTGGCCGTCCCGGAGAAGCTGCATATCATCTTGAGGCGGCACTGAAACTTCATGACGACAATAACGCTTTGGACATCGAAACCCGTGACCTGATTGTAACGTGGCTGATCAAGGCTTACCAACAGGTCGGCCGCGAGAGCGATATGTTGGCCTTGATTGATGAGAATGTGTCGAGAAAAGACGGATTACTTTCCGATTTGTGGGTCGCTTCAGAGGACGGGATAACGCACCGAATGACGGGGCTGTATTGCCCTAATTCTTTGGACGGAATTTTTCGAGACAAAGCCATGAATTTTTCCGCCGTCGGCATTGATATGGGCTGCAATTATAAAGCCATAACCGAGCATAGAAATGACATCACAGTCTATCTTACCAAGACCAATCAATCCCCCACGGACGCACACGACTCTGCAGTAGAGGCTGTCATCGGCAATTGGGGCGAGCGGGCAATCGTTTACCGAAGTAAACCTGCTCCCTTCACAGGTCCCCGCGGATTACCTGTCTTAGACACATTGTTTCGCGGGCAGTCAGGCCTCTCCACTCAAGCTTTCACAGCGAATATCGATGGATGGACACTGAAAGCCCGTATAACCTGGGGGCCGGAATTAGGTGAAAACTTTGGCATGAGGCAAGGCCAAAAGCTGTTCTCCTCATTGGCCGATAATGTTCAAGACCGATTAGCAAATTGTAAAACAGTCAATCCTTCGGGCTCACAAACAGTGGACGGCGGTCCGGGCGCTATGGCGGTGCTTCTCGTGATGAGTGCGGATAAATCATTAAGGCAAGTCCCTGCACGGCCGGCCCAAGAGTGCATTGCAGCCGCCGCAAACACGGGCCAATGGTTCGTCGCGCGGCATAGCGGCAAGGCCTCGCGTCTATACACTGTTGCCGGCGAAGGTGTCAGCTCTGAGGTGTTTGTCGTAAACACGGCCAAGTCCGGAGCGGGACTCGTTGAGGCAAAGTACGCTCTTATTGATGTCGACGCCGCCGATGATGGATTCACATTGATTGCCCTATATGAAAACCTTCCGTCCGCTGACGATGTTTTGACAAATTACAACGCTTTTCGAAACGGAACGGGGCATATAATCGGAAGCGTTTCAATGAACGACAAGGGCGAAACTACGGTGAACATAAATCCTGAGGCAATGAAATGAGCTTGAAGTTATCATCGTTGTTCTGCTTGGGCGCTGCCCTCCTCCTAACCGCTTGCGCGGCGCCGTCTGCGCCGCCGCCGGGGTTTCCGGGGGCGCCTTATGATCAGGGCGTTCGCTATTGCGGGGGCATGGTGGCGGGGCCGCAGCAGGCTTGCGGCGCGGGCGAGTATTGCCACCGCAACATTCGTGATATGTGCGGGGCCGCCGATGCGCCGGGCGTTTGCCGGCCGGTGCCGCAAATGTGCACGATGGATTATAATCCGGTTTGCGGTTGCGACGGACAGACCTACCCCAATGAATGCGCCGCCAACAGTCGCGGCATCAGCGCGGCGAGCGCCGGAGAGTGCCGTTAAATGTTTCAAGCTTTTTTCAATGATCTTCGCGCCGCCAAGGTTGCGGTATCTATCCGTGAATATCTGACGCTGATTGAGGCGCTGGATAAGGGCGTGGTATCGGACAGCGTGGACGAGTTTTATTATGTGTCGCGCGCAGCCTTAGTCAAAGATGAGCGGGATTTAGATAAATTTGACCAAGTCTTCTCTCACGTCTTTCGCGGGCTGGAATATATGCCCGATTTCTTCGGGCAGGAGGAAGCCAACTTGCCCGCCGATTGGCTGCGCGCGCAAATGGAAAAACTGCTCAGCCCCGAGGAAATGGCCGACATAGAGAGCGCCGGCGGATTTGAGGCGCTGATGGAAAAGCTCAAAGAGCGGCTGGACAATCAGGACAAGCGCCATGAGGGCGGGTCGAAGAATATCGGCACCGGCGGCACCTCACCCTTTGGCAATAACGGCTATAATCCCGAAGGCATTCGTATCGGCCAAGATAAGGGCCGCCACGGCAAGGCGGTTAAAGTCTGGGATAAGCGCGAGTTTAAAAATCTGGACGGCGACAAAGAAATCGGCACGCGCAATATCAAAGTCGCCCTGCGCCGCTTGCGTAAATTCGCCCGCGAGGGCGCAGCCGAAGAACTGGATTTGCAAGGCACAATCAACGGCACGGCCAAGCAAGGCTGGCTGGATATTAAAATGCGGCCCGAGCGGCGCAACGCGGTCAAGGTGCTCGCCTTTTTTGATATTGGCGGGTCTATGGACAGCTATATCAAGCAGGCTGAAGAGCTGTTTTCGGCCGCGCGCTCAGAGTTTAAACGGCTTGAATATTTCTACTTTCACAACTGCATTTACGAGCATGTCTGGCAGGACAATATCCGCCGCATGCGCGAGGTCACGCCGACATGGGATATACTGCACAAATATCCGAGCGATTACCGCGTTGTCTTAGTCGGCGACGCCGCTATGTCGCCTTATGAAATCTCCATGAAAGGCGGCAGCGTCGAGCATTGGAATGAGGAAGCCGGCAGCACATGGCTGCGCCGCCTGACCGAGGTTTATGACAATATCGTCTGGATTAACCCGACGCAGCAGGAATACTGGAAATACAGTCAGTCGACGCAAATGATCAAAGACATTATCGGCGAACACCGCATGTTCCCCATGACGCTGTCAGGCATTGAAGACGCCATGAAAGAACTCGCGCGCTAGATCATAAAATGTGCGCATCAGCGCCGGCTCGCCGAAGGGCTCGAGGCCCCAGTCACTCCCCCAGCAAATGCTTTTCCAAAAATTCGGCCTCTCGCCGGAAGTAAAAAAGCCGGTTTGGCAATTTGCGCCAGCCATGGCCTTCGTCTTCAAAGCGGATATAGGGGGCGTCAATGCCGTTTTTGCGCAAGGTTTTGACCATGATTTCCGTTTCGGCAATGTCGATGCGCGGATCCATAGCACCATGCGAGAACAGCACAGGGACATTAATGTTGTCCGCTTGGCGTATGGGGGATTGCTCTGTGTAAAAATCGCGCCATTTCTGCTCAGTAATATCGCCATACTCTATGCGGTCAGAAGCCTTCAGAGCCGGCGAAGCCACCTCAAGCGCGGTGACCCAATCGGCGACGCCATACAGCGAGACGCCGGCTTTAAACTCGCCGGGATAAGCGGCGAGAACCGCGTTGACAGCGTAGCCGCCATAGGAGCCGCCCAAGACGGCGGCATTATCCGTATCAACCAAACCCTGAGCGCCCAAATGGTCCAGCATATCAACAAGGTCGCGAACGCTGTCCAAGCGTTTCTTTTTGTCATCCAAGGCCGAATAAGTCCGCCCGAAACCGCTGGACCCGCGCACATTGGTTTTAAAAACGGCAATGCCGCGATCGACTAAATATTGCGCCGGACCGTCATAATCAGGCAGAGCCTGGGCGTGCGGGCCGCCATGCACTTTGAAAACAACCGGCGGCAATTTCCCCTCGGGCGCGGAGTCTGCGTCCGGCATGTAAAGCAAGCCTTGCAGCGTGACGCCGTCGCGGGCCGGAATGCGCAGGCTGACCGGCGCGATGAGGCGGTCTTGGCTGAGGCCGGCCATATCGGATTTAAAGACTTGCGCAACTTCGCCGGTCTTTGTGTCCCATGTATAGATATCACCCGGCGTATCATAGGCGCCGACACTGATCGCGACGGCAGAGGTTTGCGCGCTGCAGGACAGGCCGTAATCGCCTTTCTTAATCGCCGGCGCGGCCAAATCCTGACCGGTTTTCAGATTGCGCCCGTGAAGCGTCCCGTAGCCGTCCGTATTCGTGGTCCAAAGCAAGGTCGTTTCATCCGGTCCGCACAGGGTGACATTTTCGACATCGGCATCAGCGCTGAACAGGACGGATTGCTTTGCATCCGCAATGTCATAGCGGGTCAGAGCTTTAAATTCCCGCCCTGCACTGCTTGCAAAATAAAGCGATTTGTTATCACCGCTGAAGACAATATTGCTGTCGGCGTGATTGGCCCGGGATTGCGGCGCAGACACCGTTGTGCGCTTTCCTGTCTTCACATCAAGCAGATAGAGATTATCCGCATCCTCGCCCACGGTTTCAGACATAACAAGCAAATTACCGTCTTGCGATACGGCCTCAACAAAGAAGCCATACTTGCCCTCATAAACTAATTTAGGCTCGTCCTGCGTGCCGGCGGAAGCGACATATATGTCAAAGTCGAGCCCGTTGCGCTCCGTTGAAGCAAAGGCAAATTGCTCGCCGTCACCGCTAAAGCCCCCAAACCGGCGAAAACCGCCTTGCGCGCTTTTCAGCACAAGGCCTTCACGCGAGCCGTCCGGTGACACGTAAGCATAGGTTTCCTGCTCATCACCATTATTGTCACCGCCATAAAGCAGAACGGAACTGTCCGGCGCCCACTCAAAAAAGGTTACGCCATTGCCGAAAGTCAGTTGTTGCGGCTGCCCGCCCTGCGCAGGGATAATCCACATTTGGCGCAGACCCGTGACGCCGGAAATATAGGCGATAAACTCGCCGCTCGGCGACATGGCGACTCTGTCCGCCCCGCTCGCCAAAAGGTAGCGCGCAATATTAGCCGGGTCTTGCCCGGCAAAGCCGACATTAATCGCCTCGGCCTGCGGGGAGATATACTCAAGCGCGGCTGCATTTTCCGCCTGCCTGTCCGTGATCGCATCGCTGTCCGTGTCTGCCGCTTGGCAGCCGGCCAGAAGCGCACCTGAAGCGGCGGTCAGAAGTAAGGAGCGGGTGACAGAGCGAGTAGCGTGGAGCATGGGCAATCCTTTAGATGCATTCATGCCGCAATGATTGCCGGAGCGCGCGGCGGGGGTCAATCAACTCCGCGCTGTTGCGCCCGCACTAAAGCCCTGCGCACAAAAAAAAGCCCCCGCGGGGGCCTTTAAATAAATTATCTTAAAACGCCTAGCCTGCGCGGGTGCGTTCGCCGCGTTCGTGCATTTCCTGCGCGGCCACGGAAAGTGTTGCCACAGGACGCGCTTCGAGGCGACGCACGCGAATAGGATCGCCGGTCACGTCGCAATAGCCATAGGTGCCATGCTCAATGCGGGCCAGAGTTTTGTCAATTTTGGCAATCAGCTTGCGCTGACGATCACGGCTGCGCAGCTCTAACTGGCGGTCAGCATTGGCCGAGGCGCGGTCAATCGCGTCCGGATGCGCTTGGCTTTCCTTTTTCAGGTTTTCCACCGTGCCTTTCGTTTCTTCCAGAATATCCGCTTTCCATTTTTTCAGGATGCGACGGAAATACTCTTTCATATGTTCATTCATGAACGGTTCGTCGTCAGTCGGGCGATAACCTTCCGGCAGCTCGCCCCGTTTTGCAGAATTTTCAGTCATATAATTTTCCCGAGATGTCTTGTTGCACCGATTGCCGCCGCTTTACTCAAACTGCGGCGACGCGACAACTGATTTTTTCAGTAATTGGATGGGTTATATGCGACTAAGGTTAATTGCAGATTGCAAGTGACTTAAAGCCCCGCTATCCAATGCAACAAATTGCATATAAAGGACAGGCGGTATGGCATTTCAAAGTACAGATAAATATGTCGCGAGCGAGGACCTGCGCATCGCCGTCAACGCCGCAATCGCTCTTGAGCGCCCTCTGCTGATTAAGGGCGAGCCCGGCACGGGCAAAACTGTTCTGGCCCATGAAATTGCCAAATCTCTGGATACGCAACTTTTGCAATGGCATGTCAAATCCACCACCAAAGCGCAGCAAGGCCTGTATGAGTATGACGCCGTGGCGCGGCTTCGTGACAGCCAGCTGGGCGATGATCGTGTCCATGATATCAAAAACTACATTAAGCGCGGCAAGCTGTGGGAAGCCTTTACTGCCGAGAAACGCCCCGTCCTGCTGATTGATGAAATCGACAAAGCCGATATCGAATTTCCGAACGATCTTTTGCAAGAACTCGACCGCATGGAGTTTAATGTCTATGAGACGGGCGAAACTGTATCGGCCAAAGAGCGGCCGGTGATTATCATTACCTCCAACAATGAAAAAGACTTGCCGGACGCCTTTCTGCGCCGCTGCTTTTTTCACTACATAAATTTCCCGAACGCGGAGACGATGAAAGACATTATCAACGTCCATTTCCCGGATGTGAAATCACGCTTGGTCACGGCGGCCCTTAAACGGTTTTACGATATTCGCAGCGTGCCGGGACTTAAGAAAAAGCCGAGCACGTCAGAGCTGCTGGATTGGCTGAAACTTTTGATGATTGAAGATATTGATCCGGAGACCTTGCGCGAAACGGATCCGAAGAAACTCATCCCGCCCCTGCACGGCGCGCTTTTGAAAAATGAAAGCGATGTGCACCTGTTTGAGCGGTTGGCCTTTCTGACGCGCCGGGAGACGTAAAAGAACAGAGCATAAACGCTCGCTTGACAGGCGCCCGGAACGATGCAAGAACAAAAGCGCAACGAAGCGCGTGAGTCGCGCATTATAATTTAAGGGCCCGCTATGCTGACGCAAAAACAACACGATCTTTTGGTATTCATTGACGGACGGTTGAAACAAACCGGTGTTTCCCCGTCATATGACGAGATGAAAGACGCGCTGGGTCTCGCCAGTAAATCCGGCATTCATCGCCTAATTACAGCCTTGGAAGAGCGCGGCTTTATTCGTCGTTTGGCTCACAAAGCCCGCGCTCTGGAAGTTATCAGCGTTCCCGGACAACAGGCGGAAGCCAAAACGCCGCCCCCGGCCGCTATCCCGCAGCCGGCCAATGACGCCGTGGAAGTTCCCTTTGTCGGCAAAATTGCGGCGGGTAATCCGATTATGGCGCTGGAAGACAGCTATAATATGATGAGCGTACCGCCCGGCATGATCGGACGCGGCGACCATTTTGCGCTCGAGATTGAAGGCGAATCCATGATTGAAGCCGGCATTCTGGACGGCGATATCGTCGTCATTCGCAAAGCCGATACAGCGCGAAACGGCCAAATTGTTGTCGCCTTGGTCGACGGCGAGGAAGCCACGCTCAAGCGCCTCAATAAAACATCACAAGGCGTTGAATTAATTGCGGAAAACCGCGATTTTCCAACCCGCACCTTCGGCCCTGACCGCGTCGATGTTCAAGGCGTTCTGGTTGGTTTGGTCCGCAATTATAACTAAGCGCCTCTAACGCGGCGCAGACCGTCTTAACGGGCCTGTCCCCAAGGCCGCTGCGTACGGGCACGGGGATTGGCGGGCTTTAACGTCACGCTGCCGCCGGGCTCAAAATACAAATCCTGCGCGCCGGCAGCCCCAAGCTTGCGTTCATCAATTAGCACGGCTTTGCAGTTTCTGCGCGTGACAGGTCCGGCGCTGCGCTGCGTTATGATGACGATATCCGCCGTTTTGCATTCTTCATCGGCGATTTCCGGCGATTCTGCGATAGCAATCGTGCGGCCTTTCAGGCTGATTTGACAGGCGCGGATATCACAATTGGCGCGGCTCTCCGTATAGCTGATGACATCAGCATCCGGATCGCCGGCGCGTTCCATAAATTGCGCCACGCCGTAACCGTCTGCGCGCGTGCGCTCAACATAAAGCAGGCTGCCCTGCTCTGTTTTGCCCCAAAACGCGATATCAGCAGAAGCGGAGACGCGCATATCCGCAGGCGGCGTCAGACTCCAAACGGTCCAAAGCCCTGCGATAGCCAACGTCGCAGCAATCTTCAGCCGCCGCTCCCCGATACACAAAACGGCAAAAGCCAAACCGAACGCGCCGGCCATATATCCCGGCGCAGCGGAGAAATAAGTCAGCGAACCCGGCCGCTCCGCCACGCCCCGCGCGACCCACAACATTTTCTCCAGCCCCCACCCCATGACCGCGAGCGGATAGCTCTCAAGCCCCAATGGCATAGCGATAAAGGCGGCAAGACCCGCCGGCATGACAATGAAGGTAAAAAAAGGCATGGCGGCCAAATTGGCGAAAAAGCCGAGCTTGGCGACGCGGTGAAAATGAATAGCGGCAAAGCCGCCGGTGGCCACGCCGGCAATGGCACTGGTCGCGGCAAGGCCCGTCATATTGGCCCCGAACCGGCCCAATATCCCTCGCCTGTAGCGCGGCGTGTAGCGCTCTCGCCACGCGCCATAGACTGTGACCAAGGCCGCGGCCGCTGCAAAGGACATCTGAAACCCCGCCGAAACCAAGCTCTCGGGATGTAGCGTCAGCGTAATGGCGGCGGCAACTGCGACCGTGCGAATGGATATGGCGGGCCGCGACAGCAGCACGGCAGCGAACAGGACGACAGCCATAATGTACGCCCGCTGAGTGCTGACACTCGCGCCCGATAAAATCAGGTAGAACGTCGCGACCAATATCCCCGCCACAGCCGCCGCCTTTCTCACGTCATAGCGCCGCGCAATCGGATCAATGCAGGCGAGCAGAAAACTGATAAGCCAAAACGCTCCGCCCGCCATCAAGCCCATATGAAGTCCTGAGATTGCCAAAACATGGGCTAATCCCGACGCGCGCAAAACATCTGTCTGCTCCGGGTCAATATAGGCGCGGTCGCCGGTCAACAGCGCGGCCTGCAATCCGGCCGTATTCGGCGGCGCGCGAGTCAGAACGCGCAAAGTGAGCGCTTCGCGAAACGTCACCAGCATTCGCGAGGCCCGCTCCGTTCCGCGCGTCGTCACTTGCGCGGCCTCCGGCGTGGAAATGGCAAAACCGTAGCCGCCGACCTGCTGAAACCAGGCGCGGCGCGCGGGATCATAGCCGTCGGCAATTACAGGCCCGGGCGGCGCGCGCAATATGGCCCGCAGCGTCACGCCGTCACCGGGCAGAAGGCCGTTTGTCTTGGTGCGCACGCGAATGCGTTTGGGCATATCGACAGGCGGCGCACCGTCATAGGTGCGCGCAATATTGTGCAGGCGCAGCCGCCAGCGATACCCGCTGCCGGACCGCTCGACCGCCTCTATCCATCCCGTTACGTCGTAGGCCGTTTGATAGTCGCGCAGCACCGGCGCGCTGACTGCGTCCGTATGGGCGATCCCCCGTGCAAGGCCTAAGCTGACCATGCAGAGCGCAAGCAGGCTTATCTTTATCGGGGCCCAGAGCAGCGGCGCGGCGCGGTCGAGCGCAATGACGCCAATTAAGGCACATCCCGCTATAACAGCCGCCAGCCAAAGCGGCGGCTCGGCGGGCAGAGCGAAGTATAGGCCAATGCCAACCGCCATGGCGACAATCATCCATTCAAAAACCATAGGGCGGCGCAGCGCGCCGGCGGCATTTGCGCGAGCGGGCCGCTCGTCCTGCGTCTCAAGATATGAGGTTATATCCGCGCCCCCCGCTATTAACCTGTCGATTGTCCCCTATGCATCTTGCCCTGACATGCTACATAGCCGCAAGTTTTTTAGCTATCAGAGTCGCCTATGTCCCGCCCCGCCGTCGTCACCCGTTTCGCCCCGTCACCGACGGGTTTTCTGCATATTGGGGGCGCGCGCACAGCCCTGTTTAATTACCTCTATGCCAAAAAGCATGGCGGGCAGTTTAAGCTGCGCATTGAAGATACTGATAAGGCCCGCTCCACGCCGGAAGCCACGCAGGCGATACTCGACGGCTTGGATTGGATGGGCCTGCCCCATGACGGCGATGTTGTTTATCAATCCCAAAATGCGCCCGCGCATATAGAGGCCGCTATGTCTATGGTCGAAACCGGCCGGGCCTATCGCTGCTATCTCTCGCCGGAGGATCAGGAGGCGCAACGGGCCGCCGCGCGCGAGGCCGGACACGCCTTTCGCTCGCCTTGGCGCGAGCTTGGGCCGGCGGATTATCCGGACAGCGCAGATTACGTCATCCGATTTAAAGTGCCGGAAGGCGAAACCGTTATCACAGACGCGGTCCAAGGAAAAATCACTTGGAATAACAAAGAGTTTGACGACTTAGTTCTCCTGCGCGCGGACGGCTCGCCGGTTTATATGCTGGCCGTTGTCGTTGATGATCATAATATGGATGTGACCCATGTCATTCGCGGTGATGACCATCTTATCAATTCCGGTCGCCAAACCTTGATTTACCGCGCGCTGGGATGGGACGTACCGCAATTTGCCCATGTTCCCCTCATCCACGGACCTGACGGTAAAAAACTGTCCAAACGCCACGGCGCGCTGGGCGCAGAAGCTTACCGCGACGACGGCTATATCCCTTCCGGTCTGCGCAACTATCTGATGAAGCTTGGCTGGTCGCACGGCGATCAGGAGATTTTTACAGATGCGCAGGCCGCAGAGGCCTTCGACCTGCCCGGCATCGTCAAATCCGCTGCGCGGCTCGATTTTGAAAAAATGGCTTACGTGAACGGCAAGCATATCGAAATGAGCGATAATGCCGATCTATTGGCCCGCGCGCAGCCGTTTTTGCGCGCCGAGACCCCGGACGGATACACGAGTGAGGCCGAAGCCCGCGTTTTAGCCGCTATGGAGGACTTAAAGCCTCGCGCCAAGACCTTAAAAGAGCTGGCGCAGCAGGCTTTTTATCTGACCCGCCCGCGCCCCGTCCCCATGCCGGCCAAAGCGAAAAAAATATTGTCAGAAGAGGCCTTAAATCGGCTTTCTGAATTGCAAATCTCGCTTGAAGCCTTACAAGACACCCAATGGCAATCCGAGCCTTTACAGGCCTGCCTGACAGATTTCGCAGCCCGCCACGGCGTGGGCTTTGGCAAAATCGGGCAACCTCTGCGCATGGCCCTGACCGGCGGCGCACCGTCTCCCGATTTATCTGTTGTCCTTACCCGGCTCGGTAAAGCTGAAACCCTCGCCCGTATCGGCGACGTTTTAAGCGCCACATGATTAATGCGCAGAAGCGCCGCTATAAGGATAAAAAATGGAAAGCAAATTCACGCAATCAGGAACCGCACAGATTACAATCGACGGCAAAAGCTATGACCTGCCGATTCTTAAGGGGACCAGCGGCGCCGAAGTTATCGACATCCGCACGCTGAATAAGCAAACCGGAAAATTCACGTTTGACCCGGGCTTTACATCGACAGCGTCAACCGAGTCACAAATCACCTTTATCAACGGCGCAGAAGGCGACCTTCGCTATCGCGGCTATCCGATTGAGCAACTGGCAGAAAAATCGACATTTTTGGAAACGTCTTACCTGCTGATGCACGGCGAGCTGCCGAATACATCAGAGCTTAAGCAATTCACCGATACAATCACGTCGCACACCATGCTGCATGATCAGGTTGAAAGCTTCTTTTACGGCTTTCGCCGCGACGCCCACCCTATGGCCATGATGGTCGGCACAGTCGGCGCACTGTCTGCTTTCTACCATGATGACTTGGATATTGAAGAAGAGGCCCAGCGGGACTTGGCCTCACATCGCCTGATTGCGAAAATGCCGACAATCGCGGCTCGCGCCTACAAGTATTCAATCGGTCAGCCCGCCGTCCATCCGCAAAACGATCTCAGCTATTCAGAGAATTTCCTGAATATGTGTTTCAGCGTTCCGGCTGAAAAATATGCTGTGAACCCGATTATCGCGGATGCCATGGACAAGATTTTCATTCTCCATGCTGATCACGAGCAAAACGCCTCGACGTCAACTGTTCGCTTGGCCGGCTCTTCCGGCGCAAATCCCTATGCCTGTATTGCCTCCGGCATTGCCTGTCTTTGGGGTCCGTCTCACGGCGGCGCGAATGAGGCCTGCCTGAAAATGCTCAACGAGATTGGCACGGTTGATCGCATCCCTGAATTTATTGCCCGGGCCAAAGATCGTAATGATCCGTTCCGCCTGATGGGCTTTGGTCACCGCGTTTATAAAAACTACGACCCGCGCGCCCGCGTCATGGAAAAGACCTGCCACGCCGTGCTTAAAGAACTGAACATCAAAAACCCTGTTTTGGATGTTGCGATGGCGCTCGAAGATATTGCGCTGAATGACCCGTATTTTGTTGAGAAGAAACTGTACCCGAATGTCGACTTCTACTCCGGCATCGTCCTGTCTGCGCTCGGCTTCCCGACATCCATGTTTACCGTCTTGTTCGCCCTCGCGCGGACCGTCGGCTGGATTTCGCAGTGGAATGAAATGCTCGAAGACCCGAACCAGCGTATCGGCCGTCCGCGCCAGTTGTTTACCGGCGCCGCTGCGCGCGACTACGTTCCCGCCTCTAAGCGGTAAGCAGATTTAAAATCGCATCACATGCGCGGGACCCGGAATGACCTCCGGTCCCGCGCATTTTTTTTGTCTGCGCCAATAAGGCCTCGGACGCGGCTGCGCGGGCGGCCGGATCTTCGATGTAAACTGACAGCTCCGCAGCCAGTTTTTCTCCGGTGCAATCGCCCTGAATACATTCGGGCATTAACCGCTCTCCGGCCGCAATGTTGACGATGGACACATGATCAGGCTTATAAAGCCGCGAGGCAATCGCCCAAGTCAGGCCCGACAGCTTATAGCCGATAACGGCGGGGATACCCGCGCAAGCCGTCTGCGTTGTCACTGTGCCGGAACAAGCCAGGGCCGCTGTGCTTGCGGCAAACACATCATATTTATCATACTCACCCAGCAATATGACGTCTTGCAGGCGCATATCCGTTGCCGCCTGCGCGCCGACTTGCGTCGCCACGCTGCTCGCAACCGGGGACATAAAGATAGCGCGCGGGAATTTAGCCCGCAGGATTTCAATGGCATCAGCGAACGGCCCGGCCAGGCGGGCAATCTCTGACGGGCGGCTGCCAAACAGTACGGCGATGACGGGCGCGTCGTCTTCAATATTATAACGCGCCCGCAGGGCCGCGCCGTTACCTTGCGCGTAATCTGTATCAAACACCGGATTGCCCACATAGGTCACAGGTAAGCCCTCGCGTTCAAAATAAGGGGCGTCAAAACTGTGTATAGTCAGCAAATGATCGACGGAGCGCGCCAAAACTTTCGTGCGGCCTTCTCGCATAGCCCAGACCTGCGGAGCGACATATTTCACGATTTTACCCGCATAGCCGTGCTTTTTCAGGCGCTCTGCCACGCGCATCATAAAGCCCCAACTGTCGATTAAAACAACCATATCGGGGCCGGCCGTTATGATGTCATCAACGGCCGCGCGCACAAGGCGCATAATGGTCGGGTAAGATTTCAGACCTTCGACAAAGCCCAGAATGGACAGCGGCGCAATATCAATCGGGCTGTCTATGCCCTGCTCTGCCATGGCGGTTCCGCCAATTCCCGTTATGGTCAGGTCCGGTTTTTCGGCCTTAAGCAGCCGCGCTAATTGCGCGCCCAAATCATCGCCGGAGCGTTCAGCGGCAACAATATAGACATGCCCGCTCACCCCTGCGGATCCAAGCCGATGATAAAAATGCCCGCCGCGTCAGCCCGCTCTGTTAAGGCCGGTTTGTCCATAATGAAGGCGCGGCCGGCCTCAACTGCAATGCCGGACAGACCGGCCGCGATGACGCCGTCCAGCGTGTTCAATCCGACAACGGGCAAATCAATGCGGTCTTCCTGTCCGGGTTTTACCATTTTAGCCAAAACGCCGGCGCGCATCTTCCCGTTCTTATGAGAGCCCGGCAACGCGCCGACGCGGCGCAGCATCAGGTCCGTACCTTCCTGAGCCTCTACGGCCAGCACCAATCCCGCGCTGACGACGGCCGCCTGCCCGATATCGAGCGCACCTATGGCTTTGGCTATGTCGCGGGATTTCTGCGCGTCCGCCAATTGCGCCTGGCTCGGCTGAATTGCGCCCATAACGCCGGCCGGTGCAAGCAGGCTTGCGCAAAGCTCTTGCGGGCCGATGACAGCAATGCTTTCTTTTTCAAACATCTGCGTCACATATCGCAGGAGTGAATCATCCCCCTTGGCCGCCGCTTTGATAACGCCTGGCAGATATTTCAGCCCCCGCGCATCCGGACGCAACGCCGTAAAATCGGGCCGCTTTACAATCCCGGCAAAGCAAATCGCTTCGACCTTCTGCGCCTTGAGGGTTTTGACCAAACGCCCAATCTCGCCCAAGCGAAACAAGTCTGTATCGACATCGGTAAAATCGTTCGGGGTTGAAAAACCTTTCAGGGCGGCCACAAAAACCTGCGTCCCGCTCGCCTTGGCCCCGGCGATAACGGCGTGGGGCAAAGGCCCGCCGCCTGCAATCAAACCAACCTTAGCATAGGCCATTTTAAATTCCCGTATGCGGCATACAGATCGGACGTTTTTCCGAATCCTGAATAAAGGATACGATTTCCATGACCTGTTCATGGTCAGTATAGAGGCGCGATACATCTTCCAAACGCTCTTTAAACGTGCCTTCATTGGCAAATAAAAGGCGATAGGCAGAGCGCAAATCCCGAATAGATTGCCGTTCAAATCCGCGCCGCTTTAGCCCGATGACATTCAGTCCCGCCAAATGCGCGAAGTTTCCGACGACAGAGCCGTACGGGATGACGTCCGTCGTCACGCAGGCCATGCCGCCGACAAAGGCGTGGTCGCCGATACGGGTAAATTGATGCACGGCGGACAAGCCGCCGATTATGACATTATTGCCGATTGTCACGCAGCCGCCGACCTGTACGCCGTTGGAAAATACGACCTTGTTCCCGACCTTACCTTCATGGGCCAAATGGCTGCCGACCATAAAATAGCAATCATCACCGATAACGGTATCAGGCCGCCCGGCGTCCGTGCCGGGATGCACATTGACGAGTTCACGAAACGTGTTGCGCTTGCCGATAATCAGGCGAACCTTGCCGCCTTTGTGTTTAAAATCCTGCGGCGGATGACCGAGGGAGACAAACGGATACATGACGCAGTCTTCGCCGATTTCCGTATGGCCGCTGATATTAACCTGTGAGACCAGACGCACGCCCTTGCCGAGCACGACATGTTCACCGACAACGCAGAGCGGTCCGATTTCAACATTTTCGCCTATAGAGGCGCCGGGATGAACGTGGGCGGACGGGTGGATATTTGTCATGCAAAAGACCTTAAAACTTCATAATACTCGCGGAGAAATCTACGGTCGCGACAATGTCGCCGTCAACCTTGGCCACGGATTCAAATTTATAAAGCGGGCCGCGCTGTTTGGCTATTTTCACCTGCACACATAGGGTGTCATTTGGTTTCACGGGGCGGCGAAACTTCGCTTTGTCGATACCCGTAAACGCCATGAATTCTGTCGCCCCGTCTATAAAGCCGGACAGCTCTATCAGCATCGCGCCGCCTTGGGCGCAGGTCTCCGTAATCAACACGCCGGGCATAATCGGATTTCCGGGAAAATGACCGGCAAAGAACGGCGCGTCCTCACTCACGTGGTTTTCGATATCTATAATGCCGTCAGCCAAGCTTACAACTTTGGTAATCATCAGCATCGGGTCGCGGTGCGGAATGCATTGTTTTATGATTTGAGGGCCAAATGGCGGGACCGGTTTTTCGCTCATGTCGATTTCTTTGGCCGCGCCAATTTTGTCAGCGTAGCAATCTCTTTCATATGTTGTCGCAAAGGCTTGGCCGGATAGCCGGACCAAATTTCGCCCGGCGGAATATTTTTCATCACGCCCGCGGCGGCGGCAATCTGCGCGCCGTCTCCCACGCTTAAATGATCGGCAATACCGACGCGCCCGCCCATGACGACATTATCGCCGATGTCAACGCTGCCGGAGATACCGACAAAGCCTGCGAAAAGCCCGTTTTTACCGATCGTCACATTATGGGCAACTTGGCAGAAATTATCAAATTTAGAGCCGGAGCCGACAGTCGTATCGCCAAGCGTGCCGCGGTCTACCGCGCAGTGGGAGCCCATCGTGACATCGTCACCGATAAACACCCGGCCCAAATGCGCGATATCAAGATTGCGGCCTTCATCATTGACAACGCCAAAGCCGCGCTGTCCGATGACGCTGCTCGCGCCGATAGTCACGCGCGCGCCGATAACGGCGCAATCAATCGACGTATGCGCGCGAATATCGCAATCATCACCAAGCTCAACACCCGGCCCGATACAGACGCCGTGGCCCAGCGTGACCCGTTTTCCGATCTTGACGTCTTGCGCGATGAACACGCTCGGCATGATGGTCGCGCATGACGGAATATTTGTCGCCGGGTCTTGTAAAATTTGCGGTGAGCCCGGCCGGATGACTGTAAACAGCTTTGGCAGCAAGCGGGCGAAGTGAGCGCGCGGATTACCGGAGATTAAAGGCATCATGCCTGCGTCACGCACGGCTTGTTCAAACTCGGGTTTCGTCAGGCAAGCTGTCGCCTGCGCGGGCTCTAAATCAGCAAGAAATTTTTTGCCGCCGAGATAAGTAATATCGCCCGCACGGCTGTCAGGTAAAGACGCGCAGGACGAAATCAACGCGCCGGCATCTAAAGAGCCGCCTGTTTCTACAGGCAGCTCTTGAATTAAATCACCAAGGGCAACAGGGCCATGGGACGTATAAAATCGCGGATCAATCATGACGCCCCGGACCGATCTGCTTATTGCTTCCGCGGCAAGCGCTCACGATTAACGGGCGTTGTCGGCATTTGGCTGTTAAGGCGCGAAATAACAGTTTCAGTCATGTTCACAGACGGGTTTACATAGACCGTATCTTTACGGTCCAAGACAACATCTGCGCCTTTTTCACGGGCCAGAGATGTCAAGATTGTGTCAATTTTCTTGGCAACAGACGCCAAAGCTTTGTTGCGCGTAATCGCAATTTCGCGCGCTTTCATTTGCTCTTCGTACTGAAACTTAGCCATTTTCTTTTGATTCTCAGTGATACGGCTCGTGAGATCAGACCGGCCTTTCAGCGTTTCCATGGTCATGCCTTTGGTTTGCTCTGCCAAAGATTTAGCCTCTGTTTCAATCGGCGAGCCAAGCAGTTTAAGCTCATTTTTCATACTGGCTTCAATGCTTTTAAGCTGGCGATCAATATGCTGTCCGACTTGCGACTTCCCGAGAATTTCGGTGCTGTCGACAACAATGACTTTTTGCGCAAAAGCCGGAATTGTAAGCGCAAATATCGCCATCAGGGCCACTGTGATGCGGCTGATAAAATGTTTCGTCATGGTGTAGTCTTTCTATGTGCCGCCTATAGCGGCCGTGGAAACGCTAGAAGCGTGTACGTTGGGTAAACTGGAACGATTTCGTCCGGTCATAATCCTCACTTGCGAGATCTTTGGAAAAGTCAAATCGGATAGGGCCAAATGGTGATTCCCAGAAAATGGAAGCGCCGACAACCGCCCGCAATGTGGCGTCATCAACGATTTCAAATTGTGCATTCGGGTCAACATTCGTAAATTGCTCGTCCAAAATTCCGACCGTACCGGCCTCAACAAATAAGGACCCTAAGATGCCATATTGTTCAGGAAGGCCAAGCGGAAAACTCACCTCAGCAGCACCAATAGCATATAGATTACCGCCCAGAGCGTTACCGCGATTGACAACTTCACCCAAAGCATTGCGCTGAATAACACGCGGACCCAAGCCGGCATTATCAAAGCCGCGGAAGGAGTTCGCCCCTTTAAAGAAACGGTCGTTAATTTGGATCGGGTCATTTGCAAAACCCTGGATGTAACCGCCGGAGAATTTACCGGAGGCAATCACGTCTTTGAAAATGCCGTAATAAGTATTGGCCACAATCTCTGAGCGCAGATATTTCGCGTCCCCGCCAATGCCGGCGAAGTCTTGCGACAGGCGCACGTCAAAGCCGCGCGTCGGTTCAATCGGATCGTTTCTGCGGTCCCAGCTGAATGTGTAGCCGAGGCTGGACGTAATCCGTCCGCCTTCAACGGCTTGGCTACACAGGCTGGCCGTTTGCGGGTTTAAGATCGCCGCCGGATCAGGCGAACCGTCCGGGAGAAAACAGCTGATATTCGGAACGGTAACTTCTTCCTTGCGAAGCGCATATCGCGCTTGCAAGGCTGTATATTCTGTGACCGGGAAGCCGAGGGTTAACTGCCCGCCGGTACGCTGTGACCGGAAGCCCGCCTCTTCCAAGAAGTCATTCGTTACATCAAACAACTGGATGCCGGCGGCCAAATTACGGCCCAGAAAGCGCGGCTCTGTAAAGCTGGCGTCGATTTCCTGGCGGTTAGAACTGGCGCGAATTAAAAACCGTAATTGCTGTCCGCGTCCGCGCAGATTGCGCTGTGAAATTGACAAATCCACCAAGAACGCATCGGCAGAGGAGAAGCCGGCAGAGAAGGACAGCTCACCGGTCGGCTGCTCAACCACTTTGACCTGCACAACCGCGCGGTCCGGCTTGCTGCCTTGAGTTTCCGTAATCTCAACACCGTCTTGGGGTTCAAAAAAGCGCAGGGCGCGAATGCGGTTTTTAGACCGGTCAAGCAAAACGCGGTTAAAGGCGTCGCCTTCTACCAGCTCCATTTCGCGGCGAATGACATAATCAAGCGTGGTCGTATTTCCGATAATGTCGATGCGCTCAATGTAGACCCGAGGACCTTCTTTAATTTCAAAAGTCAGGTCAACCGTATTGGTATCGCGGTTACGTTTAATGCGCGGCTGAATGTCGACAAAAGCATAGCCTGAGGCGCCGGCAGCGAAGGTCAGCCCTTCAATCGCGCTCTCGACCTTACTGGCCTGATAAATCTCGCCGGTCTTGATCGGAACCAAGCGGCGCAGCACGTCTTCATTAAGCGTTTCGAGCTCTGTTTTGACGTCGATATCACCCCATGTATATTCCTCGCCCTCGTCTAATGTGAAGGTGATGTAGAAGTCTTCCTGATCCGGCGTCAGTTCGGCCAGAGCGGAGACAACGCGGAAATCCGCAAATCCGCGATCCGTATAAAAAGTCCGCAATTGCTCGCGATCAAATTCGAGGCGGTTCGGGTCGTAATTGTCATTCGAGGAGAAGAAGCGGAACCAACGGGATTCTTCTGTCGCCAATTCATTGCGAAGGCGCTTGTCTGAATATTCCGTGTTTCCGATAAAGTTGATGCGCTTCACGCCGGAGGTCGGGCCTTCGTTGATTTCAAAAATCAAGTCGACGCGGTTTTGTGCTTGCTGCACGACTTTCGGCGTGACGTCGGCGGCAAAACGGCCGGACACGCGGTAAAGCTCAATAATGCGCTGCACGTCTGCCTGCGCCTTAGCGCGGGTAAAGACGGAGCGGGGCTTGGCCTCGACTTCGTCGGTAATCTTGTCTTTCTTAAGGGCTTTATTGCCTTCAATAATCACGCGGTTGATAATCGGGTTTTCAATAACGCGAATAAGAAGATCGCCGCCATTTGGCTCAATGAGAACGTCCGCGAACAGGCCGGTTGCGAACAACGTTTTAATCGACAAATCGATGCGCTCTTCACTGTAACGATCGCCGGGTTGGATGAGCAGGTATGAAGCAACAGTATTGGCTTCAATACGCTGATTGCCAACCACGCGGATAGAGTTGATGCGCGTCGGAGCGGCCTGCTCTGCCGGCGCAGCGCCTTGCGCCATTACGGCAGGCGCGCTGACCATAAGAAAGGCGGCACACATCGTCAGGAAAAGCCGAACGAGAACGGGCTGTTTAGGAGAATAAGCTGCGTACATACCCAATGTCATTCCACGTCAAAAATACAAACAAAGCCAGAAGAAGGGATACCCCGATTCGGAAACCGAATTCCTGCTTTTCCCGGCTCAGCGGCTTACCCGCTATCGCTTCATAGCCATAGTAGACCAAATGTCCACCATCAAGCACGGGAATTGGCATTAAATTTGCGACACCCAAGCCGATAGAAATGGCGGCAGCCAATGAAATTAAGCGGTAAAACAGCAATTTTGCACGCTGTGCAGGCGTCGCTTCTGTCTGCACCGAATCGATGGCGACCTTCCCGGTAATCGCTGCAATTTTGACAACGCTGCCCAGCTGTTTACCGTCTTCCTTCCCGGTAAAAATTCGTCCGATATAGCGCCCTGTAGACGATAAGGAGCGCCCCAGTTCTGAAACGCCGTATCCCAAACTCTCTATCGGCCCGTATTCGCGAAACGTAATTAATGACGGATCATTATCAAAGCCCATGCCGATAAAGCCGATATTGTTATTGCCGCCAATGGCATCCTCGCGCTCTGTTTTGCGCGGCGTAATCATCAACGTCTTTTCTTCCCCGTCTCGCAGCACTTTAACCGCCAAAGGCTCGCCTGCGTTCAGGGCAACGGTCATCATAACCTGGGAATACGTGCTTGTGTCCTTGCCGTTCATGGTCAGGATTTCATCGCCGACCATCATGCCCCCGGCTTCTGCCGCCTGCCCCGGTTTTATCTCGCCAGCGACAGCTTTAAGGTCGGTCGAACCGACGCCCCACGCCAGGCCGGCATAAATCAGGACGGCAAGGATGAAATTAGCAATCGGGCCGGCCAAAACAATCAGGGCGCGTTGCCAAAGCGGTTTGAAGTGAAAACAGCTGTCGGCCACGCCGGCGCCCTGCTCCATATCGATTTTGGCGCGAATTTCGTCCAGCTGCGCTTGGTCCGGATTACTGGCCGCGCCGGCGTCGCCCAAAAACTTGACGTAGCCGCCCAGCGGAATGCGCGAAATTTGCCATTGCGTGCCGGATTTGGCTTTCCATGACACAACAGGACGGCCAAATCCGATAGAGAATTTCTCAACGGCGACGCCGAATAAGCGCCCGACGCTGTAATGACCCAGCTCGTGAAAGAACACCAAAAAAGACAGCACAGCGATGAAAGAGGCAATCGCGAGAGCCGCCAGTAAAATCCATGTAATCATACCGCCCTCCCTGCTTTTTAGGCTTCAATAATGCCGCGCGCTAAGCGTCGTGCCATAGCGTCCGTTTCAATAACATTTGCCACAGAGCTCGGGCGTTGGGAAAGGGTTTGTGCAGCGCCGGCCGCCTCTAAAACAGCCTCTACGGTCGCGGCAATACCAAGATAAGGGATTTCACCGTCCAAAAAGGCCTGTACGGCGATTTCATTGGCGGCGTTCATGATATTGGGCGCATGACCGCCGGTCTCAAGCGCCGTGCGGGCCAGACGCAGCGCCGGGAAGCGAACCTCATCCGGCGCTTCAAATTCCAGCTTTGCTGTCTTGGCAAAATCAAGCCTTTCCACCGGCGCTTCCATGCGCTCCGGCCAGGCCATAGCGTAGGCAATCGGCGTGCGCATGTCGGGGCTGCCAAGCTGCGCGAGCACGCTGCCGTCAATATATTCGACCATGGAATGCACGACGGATTGCGGGTGAATAATGATGTCAATTTGCGAAGACGGGCGGGCAAACAAATAGCTTGCCTCAATCAGCTCAAGCCCTTTGTTGAACAGGGTCGAGGAATCAATCGATATCTTCGCGCCCATGGACCAAACGGGATGATTGAGCGCATCTTCGCGGGTCACGGATTTAAGCTGCTGCGCCGTTTTGCTGCGAAACGGGCCGCCGGACGCGGTCAATATGATGCGGCGTACGGCTTCCGGCTGCTTGGTCTCCAGCACCTGAAAAATTGCATTATGTTCCGAGTCGACCGGGAGTAAAACCGCCCCGCTCTTTGCCACAGCATCCGTGAACAAATCCCCGGCGCAAACCAGACATTCTTTATTCGCCAAACCCAAATGCGCGCCCTGCTCTACAGCCTTTAGCGTCGGCGCAAGGCCCGCCGCGCCGACAATAGCTGCCATGCAAAAATCGGCCGGGCGGGCGGCGGCTTCAATCACGCCGTCCTCGCCGGTCACAATCTCTATGCCGTTGCCGGCCAGTTTTTGTGACAGGGTTTTGACATTGGCAGGGTCTGCCAGAGCGACGATTTCGGGCCGAAACTCCAGCGCCAAATCGGCAAGCGCCTCGGCACTGCTATTGGCTGTCAGGGCAACGACCTTAAAGTCTCCGGGCTGCGCGCGGCGCACTAAATCAAGCGTAGACAGGCCGATAGAGCCTGTGGCTCCGAGTATTGAAATGCGCCGCGTCATCTATGCCATCGGCCACAAATCAGGGACCAAAATCGCAACAATGGCGAAAACAGTCATGGCAAACATAAGGGCGTCCAGCCGGTCTAAAAATCCGCCATGCCCCGGCAAAATCCCGCCTGTGTCTTTAACGTTAAGCCGGCGCTTAAGCCCGCTCTCCAGAAAGTCGCCGACCACGGAGAAAATCGCAATCGGCACGGCGAGGAAAAAACCTAAAATGGGGCTAAACCCGATAATCACGGCCGCAACGGCGCCGGCAATGCAGCCGCCGATAAGGCCGCCGGTAAACCCCGACCATGTTTTATTCGGGCTGAGCTTAGGCGCAATTTTCGGCCCCTTAAACTTAGAGCCCGTCAGATAGGCAAAAATATCGGCAAAGGCGACGATGGCGATAACATAAGCCATTTTGCTGATGCCCTGCCCGTCAAACCAGTTTTCAGGACCGCGTATATAAACCATAGCCAGAGTCGGAATGACCATATAGAGAAAACCGAAAACGGACCACGCCATACCTCCGCGCACAACGCGCTCGGCCCCCGCGGCGAT
Organism: uncultured Robiginitomaculum sp.; assembly: GCA_938010385.1. Lineage (GTDB taxonomy): Bacteria > Pseudomonadota > Alphaproteobacteria > Caulobacterales > Maricaulaceae > Robiginitomaculum. The sequence continues at coordinate 11,997 of CALLVD010000013.1, read as the reverse complement.
CGCGCCGCCAATCGCAAAGCCCCACGCATAGCCCCAATCTTGATGCCAGCCATACCAAACGCTGCCGGCCATAGCGATGAGGGGGATAGCATAAGCGAGCAGACCGGCCTTTTTATCCGACATGCGCACCCATTCCCAAACAAGCCGCAGGCCGATGAGCAGGGCCAAGCCCAAGAACCAATAGCCGCCTGCAAACACAGGCAGCAGCAAGACCACGGCCAGTATAATGCCGACCGTGGCGCGGGTTTTCAGATCAGAGAAGATCGGCTTTTTGGGGATGTCCACGATTACGCGACGTCCGCTTTATTGACATTGCCAAACCGGCGTTCGCGACGCGCATAGCTTTCAAGCGCGCTTTGCAAATCTTTGCGGGTGAAATCGGGCCACAAAACATCGGTGAACACAAACTCGGCATAGGCCGCTTGCCAAAGCAGGAAGTTGCTGATGCGATACTCCCCGCTTGTGCGAATAACCAAATCCGGGCTTGGCAGGCCGGCGGTGTCCAAAAAGGTCTCCAGCCGCTCAGGGGTCAGCTCACTGCTTTCCAGCCCGCTGTCCATAGCCTTTTTAGTCGCCCGCAAAAGTTCATCGCGCCCGCCATAGTTAAAGGCGATGTTCAGGCTGAATTTGTCGTTATGGGCCGTTTCGGACTCCGTGCGGTTGATAACGCTCAAGAGGTCATCAGACAGTCCTTCGCGCGAGCCGATAATGCGAACGCGAACGCCTTCTGACTTCAGCTGCTCTAAATCACTGTCGATATAGCGATGAAGCAGATCAAACAGAGCGGCGATTTCCGCGCGCGGCCGGGTCCAGTTTTCTGTCGAAAAAGAATACAGCGTCAGACAGGTAATACCCAAATCGCGGGCATCCTCGACAGTGCGGCGCACGGTTTTTACGCCTTCGCGGTGACCGAACACGCGCGGACGATGCCGGGCCTTGGCCCACCGTCCGTTACCGTCCATGATAATGGCGATATGGGGCGCTTGCCCGTTATTTGGGGTCCCCGCCATCAATCCTAGACTTGCATAATTTCAGCAGTTTTCGTTTCAAGCGTTTCGTCGATTTGCTTGATGAAACTGTCAGTGGCGTCTTGGACATCCTTCTCGGCGCGCTTTTGCTCGTCTTCGGAAATGTCCCCGGCCTTTTCATCACGCTTAAGCATTTCCATGCCGTCACGGCGTACGTTGCGCACGGCAATCTTGGCCTGCTCGGCATAACCGCCCGCGACTTTGACCAAATCCTTACGGCGTTCTTCCGTCAGCGGCGGCATCGGAATGCGGATAAGCTGTCCGTCAGACATCGGGTTTATGCCCAGATTTGAATTACGCAGCGCTTTCTCGACAGCCGCGAGCGAGTTCTTATCCCAGACCTGCACGGTCAGCATGCGCGGCTCCGGCGCAGAAACAGCGCCGACCTGATTAATCGGCACCATAGAGCCGTAAGCCTCCACCGTGATATTATCGAGCAAAGCCGTATGGGCGCGCCCGGTACGCAGGCCGGAAAATTCCGTGCGCAATGAGGATAAGGCACCGTCCATGCGGCGTTTTAAATCTTTCAGATCATACTCATCTGACATGAGGGACTCCTTTTACAAGCAGAGCTTTTATTGCGGTAATCCGGCCGTATAACGGCCAAATCAAGAATTAATAACGGTACACACGCCGTCGCCGGCCATGACAGTTTCAAAACCGCCGGGCGTATGGATTGAAAAGACAATTATGGGGATATTATTGTCGCGCATCAAGGTCACAGCCGAGGTATCCATAACGCGCAAATCGCGGGAGATAACGTCCATATAGCTGAGCGTGTCATATCGCTTGGCGTCCGGGTTTGATTTCGGATCACTGTCATAGACCCCGTCAACTTGCGTGCCCTTCAGCAGCGCGTCACAGCCCATCTCTGCCGCGCGCAAGGCCGCCGCCGTGTCTGTGGTGAAGAACGGATTGCCGGTGCCGGCGGCGAAAATAACCACGCGCCCTTTTTCCAAATGCCGAACGGCGCGCCGGCGGATATAGGGCTCGCAAACTGTGGTCATCGGAATGGCGGACATAACGCGCGTATCAAGGCCTTGGCGCTCCAGCGCGCTTTGCATAGCGAGCGCATTCATAACGGTGGCGAGCATACCCATATAGTCAGCTGTGGCGCGCTCAATCCCGCTGGCGGCCGCAGACAGGCCGCGAAAAATATTGCCGCCGCCAATCACAAGCGCGATTTCGACGCCTTTATCAAACGCCTGCTTGACCTCTTTGGCGATTTTGTCAGTCATCGCCACGTCAATGCCGTAAGCTTGCGAGCCCATTAAGGCTTCGCCGGAGACTTTAAGCAAAACGCGTTTATAACGGGCCGATGGTTTAGGCATAAAAAATCCCTCTATGCGGCGGACAGTGCCGATTCATAAAGGGACAATACAGATTTAAATCCTGCGCGCCAATTCAAACCGGCGCGCAGGGATAAAATTTTTACAGCGCTTAGCTGCCGCGTGTTGCGGCAACTTCAGCGGCAAAATCTTCTTCTTTTTTCTCAATACCTTCGCCCAGAGCCATACGCTCAAATGCAGTCAGCTCAATAGCGCCGCCGGCGTCTTTGGCGGCATCTTCGACGACTTTGGAAATCGTACGCTCGCCGTCCATGACAAAGATTTGCTCAAGTAAAACAGACTCTTTGTAGAACTTGCTCATGCGGCCATCGACCATTTTTTCGATAATCGCTTCGGGCTTGCCGGACTCGCGCGCCTCAGCAATCAAAGCGTCACGCTCTTTTTGAACAGCTGCCGGATCAAGCGCATCTACGGACAAAGCCAAAGGCGCGGTCGCCGCAACGTGCATGGCGATTTTTTTACCTAAATCTTCCAAAACAGCTTTGTCGCCGCCGGATTTTAAGCCGACCAGAACGCCGATTTTACCCAGGCCCTGCGCAACAGCGTTATGCATATAAGACGTGACAACACCTTCATCAACGCTGACGGAGGATGTGCGGCGCAGGCTCATATTTTCACCGATTTTGGCAACTTTCGTGACCAAAAACTCAGTAACAGTTTCACCTGTGTTTGTTTTCATTCCCGCCAATTTTGCAGTGTCACCGCCGGCGTCCAAAGACAGCTCAGCAATGTGCGCGACGGCTTGTTGGAACTCTTCGTTACGGGCAACAAAGTCAGTTTCAGAGTTAACTTCTGTCAGCGTGGCAGTCGTTCCTTTGGACGCAATCGCGACCAGGCCTTCCGCAGCAACGCGGCCGGATTTCTTGTCCGCTTTCGCGATACCTTTCGTGCGCAGCCAATCTGCCGCTGCTTCCAAGTCGCCGCCTGATTCGTTGAGCGCTTTTTTGCAATCCATCATGCCTGCGCCTGTTTTCTCGCGCAGTTCTTTTACCATTCCGGCTGTGATCGCCATAATAATCTCCATAGAGTGAATAAGCCCCGAATAGGGTCGAGGCGTCTTAAAGGATAAGTGGGAGCCGCGCGCGCCGGTTCAAGACGCGCGCAAGGCCGGCGCTTTAGCCTTGGGCCGCAGCCGCTTTGGCTTGGTCAGCTTTCGCGCGGGGCGCTTTGCCTTCCATCAGCTCTTTAGCTTGCTCACGCCATTCGCCGGAAACAATCTTGCCGCCGAAATCATGCTCAGCTTCAAGCGCCGCAACCGCCGCATCGTCAAGCATTGCGATAGACGCAAATGTTGTCAGGCCGGCCGCTTCGAATTTCTTGGCGTAAGTCGGGCCAACACCGTCAATCAAAGAGACATCGTCAGCTTTGGCAGGAGCTGCTTCTGCCGCAGGGGCTTCAGCCTTCGGCGTATCAAGCGCCATTTCCTGCGGGTCGACAGATGCGCCCAGGTCAACGCCGGACTTGCTCGCGCCTTCGGCCAGGCCGTCAAGGATAGCGTCAGCCATCAGGTCACAGTAAAGGCCGATGGCGCGTGCAGCGTCATCATTGCCCGGAATCGGGAAGTCAGCATTGTCAGGATTACAGTTTGTATCCAAAATCGCGATGACAGGAATGCCGAGCTTGCGGGCTTCCTGAATAGCAATCGACTCTTTGTTTGTATCGATAACAAACATCAGGGACGGAATGCCGCCCATGTCTTTAATACCGCCCAATGCGCGGTCGAGCTTTTCCTGCTCGCGAGTCAATTTCAGCAGTTCTTTTTTCGTCAGGCCGGATGTAGCCGCGTTTTCCATAATGCCTTCAAGCTCGCGCAGGCGGGCAATGGAGTGAGAAATTGTTGACCAGTTGGTCATCATGCCGCCGAGCCAGCGGTGATTGACGTAATACTGGGCGCAGCGTGTGGCGCTCTCTTTGACAACGTCAGATGCGGCACGCTTTGTGCCGACAAACATGATGCGGCCGCCGGAAGCGGCGACGTCGCGGGCCTTGACCAAAGCTTGGTGCAAAAGCGGAACCGTCTGGGACAGGTCCATAATGTGGATGTTTGACCGCTCGCCAAAGATGTACGGCGCCATTTTCGGGTTCCAGCGATGAGTCTGGTGACCGAAGTGAACGCCCGCTTCGAGCAGTTGACGCATAGAAAATTCAGGTAGTGCCATTGGATAAACTCCTTTTCCGGTTGGCCTCCGCGGATCTGCAAGTCGGGGTAATTCCCGGCTCACCGGATTGACATGTCACTATGTAAGATGTGACCGCCGCAATCCGCGTGTGAAATAATGCTGAGGAGTTTAGCAGAAAAGCGCGCTCATACAAGCGCTAATGTGCCTAAATACGGCCGGTCATCCCGGCCCGCATCAGGCGCATTTGTTTCGCCAGCGGACCGTAGCTCACGCTGTCTTTTGCGGGGTCAAAGCTGCCGCCCATGCGCGCCAGATATTTCGGGGCCAAAGCGGCGTAAGCCACGGCCGGCATAACCTGCGTGTCCACCTTGCCAAGCGCCCTGCCCGCTGCGTCATATGCCGCGCCGGCGGCGTCTTTAATCTCGCTGAATGTCAGCTCTGACAACATGCGGCTTTGATAAAATCTGTAGGCCCGCGCCAGCCCGGTCAGGCCCCAAGTCAGCCCGGCCTGCGCTATGCCTGCCGATTGTGTCTCGCTCAAATCAGAATCAGGCGCGGCGACTTGCACAGCAATCTGCATCAGCTTGCCGGATGTGGCGGTGCAATACTCTTTCGCCTCACTGATATTTGCAAACGGACGCGGGTCCAAATCCCGCTCGCGCCCGTCAATCAGCGCGTCGACCCAATAGCGCGGCACATCGCAATCAATCAGCACAGTCCGTAGCGGCGTCGCCACTTCATGCTTGCGCACCGGCTTGCCCTCATAAATCTCGGCCACAGCGTCGCGCCACCATTGATAGCGTATCGCGCCAATCACCGGCTCGGACACCATTTCCGGCACTTTGGCGAGCTCATAGTGAAAAGCGTACAGCGTCAGTAAGCGATCACGTGCCGGCGCGCCGGCCATCAGCGCCGCCCGGTAACGGTCAGGGTCAACGCCTTTAAGCGTCTCCATCAGCGCGTCGCGTACGGCGGGGTCTGAAAAATCACTGTCGGTCATATTTCTTTCAAATCGGCTCGCCATGACGGCGCGTAGTCATTATACGTTAGGCTATTCAAACCGAACTGAAATTTTTATAAAAAGAGGAATTCCATGAAATATATTTCACGCACTTCCGCTGTCGCTGCTTTTGCAGCGCTCGCGGCCCCTGCTTTTGCCCATAGCGGGCATCATGATATGAGCGTCGTTCAAGCGATTGTTCATTGGGCATCACAGCCCGTGCACGGCTTTGGCCTGCTTGTTGCGGCGGCGGCTATTGTCGGCGGCGTTGTTTATTCCCGCCGTCAGCGCGGTTAAGGAGACCTGATATGCTAAACAATTTTTTCCAAATCGATACTGCCGCCGCTCATTGCGACATTCCTTGCGGTATTTATGACGCGCGCACGGTCATGTACCACGCCGTGTCTACCCTTCGCCAAATCGACATCCTGTTGTCTTTGAAAGACAAAGGTCTGTCCGAAACAGCGTTCGCTATGCAAGTTGCCCGCAATACGGCTGAAAAAGAGCATCAGGCTGAGCTGACCAAGCACGAAGTCCGCGTCATCTGGGGCGACTTCATGAAAGGCGCGCATCTTGAGAAGCATCCGGGCGCGCACGAGCTCGCTCATAAAATCATGATGGCCGGGTCTGCCTGTAAGCAAGACCTGCACCGCGAAGACGGCGAAAAGCTGGTCGCGCTGTGTAACGAGTTCTCTGAAATGTTCTGGGACATGAAAGGCATTAAGACCAAAGTCGCGCCTTGCCCATACGCCCCGAATGTCGACGTGGTCATTCCTGACCTCTAGGCATTGATGTTCACCTTCGTCAAAATCTCCGGTGACAGCATGTTGCCTGTTTTGACGGACGGCGAAATTGTTCTTTGCAAAAAAATAAAGCCCGCTGCCTTGCGCAGCGGGCTTTTATGTTTGGTCAATCATGCCGATTTGGGCCTGATTATAAAACGGCTCGGCGAGCGCGACGGTGATCGCTGGACATTAGTCGGTGACAATCCGGCCTCCACGCCGAGCGCTGTTATGGGCTTGGTCGAAGCGGAGCGCATTACGCACCGCATCCTGTTTCGCCGTTAAGCCTCGTCAGGATTATCGCCGCCGGCCAAAGCACCGCCGCGGTTCACGCCCAGCAGCAGCAAGACCGGTGACGCGATAAAGATGGACGAATACGTCCCGACAAACACGCCCCAAATCATTGCAAAGCTAAAGCCTTTCAGGCCCGCCCCGCCGAGGAAGTAGAGCGCCGTCAGCGCGAGCAAGGTCGTGACAGAGGTCATAATCGTTCGTGACAAGGTATCGTTGATGGACAGGTTTAAGACTTGCGGCAGGGGCATTTTCTTAAATTTGCGCAGGTTTTCTCGGATGCGGTCATACACGATCACCGTATCGTTGAGCGAGTAGCCCACAATGGTCAGAATGGCCGCCACAATGGCCAGATTAAATTCAATCTGAAACAGCTCGAACACGCCAAGGGTCAAGGCCACATCATGGGCCAAGGCCGTAACCGCGCCGAGGGCAAACTGCCATTCAAACCGTATCCAGATATAGAGCAGAACCATGGACAGGGACGCAATAACGGCAATAATCCCTTTGGTGCGCAGCTCGCCTGATACTTTGGAGCCCAGCACGCTGGCAGACATAGAAGACCGTTCAACGCCGAATTTATCTTCCAAAGCCGTTTGGACTTTATCCAAGGCGATTTGTTGCAGCTCTGCATCATCGGCTTCAGGGTCTTCGCTCTCAATGCGCGGGTAAGCGATGCGAACGCCGGGAATATCTTGGCCGGGGCGCGCAATGGTCTGCACGCTGACCGCGCCGACATCCAAGCTGTTACCCAGAGCGCGAATAGCTTCGATATCAGGCTGGGTCGGCGTGGTAAATTCAATCACCGCGCCGCCTTTAAAGTCGATGCCGTAATTCAGGCCGTTTGTGAAAAACAAAAACAGCGAGGCCAGAACGCCGATGATTGAGATGATGGCCGCAATGGTCCGGCCTTTAATAAAGGGAACATTTGGCTGCGTGGGCAGGACACGGACGAGGGAAATATCTTTCATGACGACCTCCTAAATCGGCAGCTTTTTGGGACGCGCGCGGCGGTGCCAAACGGATGTAAACAGACGGGCGACGACAACGGCGGTAAACACTGACATGACAATGCCGATGGCGAGGGTCACCGCAAAGCCGCGAATGGGGCCTGAGCCGACAAAATACAGCGTCAGCGCCGCAATCAGCGTGGTAATATTGGCATCCAAAATCGGCGCCAAGGACAGGCGATAGCCGGTATCAATCGCGTTGAGCGGCGGCCGCCCATTGGCGGTTTCTTCGCGAATACGCTCAAAAATAAGCACATTGGCATCAACCGCCATACCGATGGTCAGGATAATCCCGGCAATCCCCGGCAGGGTCAGCGTCGCGCCCATAAGCGAGAGCGCCGCGGCTATCAGGATAATGTTAAAGGCGAGCGCCAGATTGGCAAATGTGCCGAACCGAAAGCCGTACATCAGGAACATAAAGATTGCCACGCCGACCAAGCCGATCATGGCGGCAACCTTACCGGCCTTGATCGAATCTTCGCCAAGCTCCGCGCCGACCGTGCGCTCTTCGGTAATTTTAAGCTTCGCCGGCAACGCGCCTGCGTTCAGCAGCAAGGATAGGTCGCGAGCGGATTTGGGCGTAAAGCTGCCTTCGATAAAGCCCGAGCCGCCCAAGATGGCGCCGTTAATACGCGGCGCGGAAATCACGACTTCATCAAGGACAACCGCAAACCGGCTGCCGACATTCTTAGACGTGGTGTCACCGAATTTACGCGCGCCTTTGCCGTTAAAGGTGAAGTTCACAATCGGATAACCTCCGGTCGGGTGAATACCTTCCTTAGAGGATTTCAAATCTTCACCGGTCACTTCGGGACGTTGGCGCAGAATAATCGGCTGCCCGTCTTCGTAATAACGCAGGATATGTCCGAACGGCAGCAAGTCCCGCTCCATAGCGGCGCGCAGTTCCTGTTCATCGGACTCGCGCACAAGGTGGAAGCTCATATTCGCGGTTTTTTCAATCGCGTCTTTGATAGACTGAATGTCTTTCGCGCCCGGCACTTGCAGCAAGATGCGCTCTTTACCCTCCCGGGCCAGCGTCATTTCTGTCGTGCCGGTCGGGTCAATACGGGTGCGCAGCGTATCAATGGACTGCTCAATCGTGCGTTTTGTGATGTCTTCGATAAACTCTTCGGTCGGCGTAATGCGGAAAGAGGCTTCGCCAAGCCGTTCAATTTTCAGGCTTTTTGGCCCGCCAAGCGTGTTCTGCCCAATCGGTTCAGCCAGCGTATCGATGAGCTTATAGCCCTCCGCCGCGCGCTCAGATTCAGAAAACTTACCCGTGATTTCCTTGCCGTCAGTTTTCAGGCCGGTGACACGAATGCGGTCATCGCGCAAAACCGTGCGCACGCTCTGCATTTCATTTTGCATGCGGCGCGCCATAACATCGTCAATATCCACTTCGAGCAGCAAATGCGCCCCGCCCTGCAAATCAAGGCCCAGATTAATGGTCTCTGACGGCAGAAAACCCGGCAGAGTCTTGCGTACATCCGGCGACATGGCATTCGGCGCAGCAAACAAAAGGCCGATCACCAAGACGGCGATAATTCCGAAAATCTTCCAGCGGGAAAAATAGAGCATATTAAAGTCTCATATAAAAAAGCCCGCGGGCAGCGGCGCGCGAGCTTTATAAAAGGGTTACTTCTTTTTTGTCTTCTTGGCCTGCGCCGGGTCATTGGCCGGCTCCGGACGGCGCACATCGGCGACCATTCCGCGAAGCACCTGAATGCGAACGCCTTGGGCAATTTCCACAGTCAGCTCGTCATCATTGGCTTTAGTCACTTTGCCGACAACGCCGCCATTGGTGACAATGGTATCGCCGCGCGTCACCGTCTTCAAAAGCTCCTGATGCGCTTTCGCGCGCTTTTGCTGCGGACGAATTAGCAGGAACCAGAAGATAACAAAGATCAAAATCAGCGGCAGAATATCAATCATCGGATTTCTGACCGGCGGCGCGGCTTGCATGAGAGTGAAAAGCATTGTTGTGTCCCTTAAATTTTCTGCCTTCTTATCAGGCTCAGCAGGCTATATAGGACTGCCCGCCTCGTTTGCAAACCAAAAGGCCGCAGGAAAGTCCTGCGGCCTTTAAAATTTTTATATTTTGCGCAAATTATTGCGCGCAATGACCCGCCGGCAAAGTCAGGGCTTGGCCCGGGCTTAAAATGCTGTTGCGCGTAATGCCCGTCGCATTCGCGATTCCGGAGACAGTCGCGCATGTGTTTTTCGCGATAGAATAAAGCGTATCACCGGGCAGAACGCGGTAAGTATTCCCGTATGCGCTCGGGACGGGCTGCACTGTGCGGATGATTGTTGCGCTCGCGGCCGGTTGAGAGGCTGTAATGACTTGATTGTCATAGCTCGGGACAGCCTGAACATAGGTGCTTGTCATCGCTGTATTGGCCGCCGGAATTGACAGGTTTTGACCGGCCGCCAAGGCGCTGCTTGTCAAACCGTTTGCGTTCATCAATTCAGAGACTTTCAACCCATTACGCTTAGCAATGGAATAAAGCGTATCGCCAAGCTGTACGGAATAGGTATATGTGCCTGTGTGGACCGGCTGCGCGGCCGGAGTGCCATAGGTTTTCGTATAAGTCGCGGTCGGTGATTCGTATGTCACGCGGTTGGTTGCGGACGTAACCGCGCTCTGCGTTGCTGTAACCGGCGTGTCAAAAATCTCAATATTCGTGATTGGCGTGCCGTAATCCTGAACCGTGTTCACGTAAGTTGTGCCTTGGCCTTGCAGGCCTTGATAGGTCGACGTTGTCGCCGGTGCCTTTGATGCCGCAAGCGCCTCTTCAACGGTCGAATAGGTTTTCGCCATCGGATAATCTTGAGCAAACGCAGGCGCCGCGAATGAGGCCAGCGCTGAGATCATTAATACAGTTTTCAAACGGGCCATAGGTCCCTCCATAGTCAAATAATGAGCGAAATATGAAGGAATAGGGTTAAGGGAAGGTGAAGGCGAAGCGTTATAAAACTTTGCTTTTGCCGGCTTCCAAGGGCGCGAGCTTGACTTTGAAGTATTCCCGGACCGTATCACCGGGCCCGTAAGCGGTGAGCATGCCATCCATCACGCAGACGAGCCGGCCCGCCGGCGAAAGTTGGCTGAGCAGGCTGACCGGCTTTACCTTCAGGCCCGCTGTCACCAAAATGGCGTCAAACGGCGCTTGTCCGCGCCAACCGTAACGGCCGTCGCCATGACGAAAGACGATGTTATCGCGGCCCTGCGCGGCCGCATTGGCTTTGGCGGCCGCGGACAGGGTCACGTAACGCTCGACGGAATAAACCCGCGTACACAAAGCCGACAGCACTGCGGATTGATAACCGCTGCCGCTGCCAATCTCGAGCACCTTACCGTCGCCTTTAAGCTCCAGCGCCTGCGCCATGACAGCCACGGTCAGGGGCGCCGGCAGGCTTTGCCCGCACGCAATCGGTAAGTCGCGCTCTTCATAAGCCATGCCGGAATACTGCCCACCGACAAAGCCGGCCCGCGCGATTGTTTCCATGGCGCGCAGCACGGCGGCGTCGGAAATGCCTGATTGGCGCAGGCGCAAGATCATATCGAGCCGGGCGGGGTTCACGACAAGGCGCGCTCCAAATCTGCCAAGGCCGCCTCATGAGTCAAATCCACATGCAGCGGCGAGACAGAGATAAAGTCATCATAAATCGCGCGCAAATCCGTCCCGGCCGGCGGATCGGACTTCTGCGCGCTGTATGTCAGCCAGAAATAATCCCCGCCGCGCGGATGTGGCCGGCGGTCCGCGCCGGTCATTTGAAAATCGCGGTGTCCTTGCCGTGTCACCTGCACGCCTTTGACCGCGTCCGGCGCGCAATCCGGGAAATTGACGTTCATAATCACGTCTTTCGGCCAGCCGCTCGCCAGCAGCTTTTTAATCAAACCGGGCCCGTGCTGCAAAGCCGTCTCCCATTGCAGGCGCCCTGCCCGCAGCGGATTTTCAAACAGCTTTTCGCCCGATGCGCTTTTCGGCGCTGCGACAGTCTCCGGTTTGGGATGCAGGCCTTTAGCCAATGACAGGGCGATAGACGGCACGCCCATTTGCATGCCCTGCAGCGCGCCCGCGATTGTGCCGGAAAACGTCACGTCCTCGGCTATGTTTTGCCCGCGATTGACGCCGGACAGCACCAAATCCGGCGGGGCGTCCGCCATGACGTCGCGCATGGCCAAAATGACGCTGTCTGTCGGCGTGCCGGTGACGGAGTAGACTTTATCTTCGGCCTTAATCACGCGCACCGGATTATGCAGCGACACGCCCCGCGACGCGGCCGACTGCTCCGTATCCGGCGCGACCACCCACACATCATCAGAAAGCTGCGCCGCTATCTCGCGAAGCACCGTCATCCCCGGCGCGCGGAGGCCATCATCATTGGTGAGGAGTATTTTCATTCTGATGTCCTTTGA
>CALLVD010000012.1 GCA_938010385.1 uncultured Robiginitomaculum sp. | reverse complement strand
CGTGGAGCTGCGCGTCTCCGGCAAGACGGTGCATATACGTTCCGCTAGCCGCGTGGGATATTCGGATCGCGGCGTGAACCGCGCCCGTGTCGAAGAGATACGTAATATGCTTGACGCAGAGAAGATTATTTCCGGTTAGGTCAATCGCGTCGCAAGATCGCTGCGTATCCACATTACAGGCGGCATAAGGCCGATACAGATAAGGTTTATTCATGACTCAGAAAATTGACCACGAGAAAGTTAAGTCCCTTGTAACGGAGCTCCTCACCGCGCTGGGCGAAGATCCGACACGCGAAGGCTTGTTAGAGACGCCGCGCCGCATCGCTAATTTCTGGCGTGAGTTTATAGAATATGACGCCGGCAAGCTCGACACGACGTTCAGCGCGGTCAAGCAATCACAAATGGTCGCCGTGACAGGCATGCGCGTTTGGTCAATGTGTGAGCACCACATGTTGCCGTTTTGGTGTGATATTTCAATCGCTTACATTGCGAATGACAAAGTGCTCGGCCTGTCAAAATTCGCCCGTATTGCCCACAAACACAGTCATAAACTGACCTTGCAAGAGCAATTGGTCGCCGATATTGCCCATCATGTGCGCATTATCTTGGGCACTGACGATGTTGCCGTTATGGCCAAGGGCGAGCATTTGTGCATGACCATGCGGGGCATTAAAACGCCGCATAAAATGATCAGTTCGGCCCTGTCGGGAAAATTCCATCAGGCGGAGCAGCGCGCAGAGTTTTTACGTCTTGTGGACTAGGGTTTCTTCGGTCGGTTTGACGGGCTCTACAACGATATAATCAGCCATAGCGGCCCCGCGCTTGCCGATGGGGCGGTCTTTGCCGCGCGTTGTGTCGACGCGCGTGTGGCGCTCCAGTTCTGCATTGAGCTCCGCGCCTAAAATGACGACAAATGCGGTCAGCCAGAACCAGACAAGCAGAATTATAACGGCGGAAAGGCTTCCATACGTTTTATTATAGGTCGAAAACTCGGCTACAAATAAGGAAAACAGGGCTGACATACTCATCCAGGCGACAGTTGCCAGAAGCACGCCGGGAAACACCCATCTGAATTTTGCCTGACGCCGGCTTGGTCCGATGCGGTAGAGCGTGGCCGTGGCAAAGGCAAACATAGAGATTAAAATAATCCACGGCATGTAGCGGGCCAGCCAAACCGCCGCGCCGTCCAGCCGAATGAAATTGAGCAGCGCCGGCACGCCGACAATAACGGCGAGGGCGGCAAACATGAACAGGGTCACGCTGAAGGTCAGACCGATGGCCAGCGCATAAAACTGAACAAAGCCGCGTTTTTCGCGCTCGCCGTAAGCGACGTTCATCGCCCGCATCATGGCGCGAATTCCGGAGCCGGCGGAGTACAGTGCCAGCGCAAGACCCAGCAAAATGCCAAAACCCAGCCCGCTGCCGGGCGCTTTAATGACGCCTTGAATCTGCGCGTCTAAAATCTCCCACGCCTGTTTGGGAAGCACGCTCGACACGGCATTTAATTGCTGCTCGACAGCGGCCGGATCTGCGAAAAATCCGAATATAGACAGGCAGGCCGTAATGAGAGGGAAGACAGCTAAGAGCGAGAAAAAGGCTACGCCGGCGGCAATGACCGCGACATTATCATTTTCAAGCTCAATCCCGGTTTGCTTAATGACGCGCAGCCAATCCCGATAAGAAAACCGCCAAGGCGCGTCGGCATTATTGGTCAAAGGCAGGCGACGTTTCGGCTTATCGCTCATGCGTTATTTAGCATTTTTAGGCGCCGGTTGCGGGCGTGAAAAAACGGGTTCGCCGGGCTTACTTGCAGTCTTATCAAAGGTATAGCCTTCAATATTAAAGTCATATATGCCGTCCGGTCGGTCAATACGGTTGTCAATAATATAGCGCGCCATCAGTCCGCGCGCCCGTTTGGCATAGAAGGAAAGCACGCGGGCTTTACCGTCTTTTTCTTCCAAAAAACGCGGAGAAATTACGGCGGGTTTCAGGGCTTTTTTGTCAACGGATTTAAAATATTCGTTTGAGGCGAGATTGATAAGGCTATCAGAATTTTGCGCTTCGGATTGCTCATTTAAAGCCGGCGCAATGGTATCTTTCCAAAACGCATACAAATCTTTGCCGGCCTCATTTTCAAATTTTATACCCATCTCCAGACGGTAGGGTTGCATGACATCAAGCGGGCGCAGCAGGCCGTAAAGCCCGGATAAAATGCGCACATGCGCCTGCGCAAATTCCAAACCCTCATCATCCAAGGTATCGGCATTCAGGCCGCCGTAGACATCACCGTTAAACGTCAGCATAGCGGGTTTTGCGCTGTTGCTTTGGCCGCTGAGCACAAAGCTCTGAAAGCGGTCAACATTCAGCTCCGCGAGATTATCGCTGATATGCATCAAGTCTTTTAAATCTTGCGCCGTCTTCGTTTTTGCAATGCGGGCAAGCTTCGCGGCGTCTTTTTGAAACGCAGGCGAGGTTGTCGGTACGCTCAGCGTAATCGGCGCTTCGTTTAAGTTTTTCGCAGGGGACAGTAAGGTCAGCATAAATCTCTCATCATTCTAAATCATAACGCGCGGGTTCATAATACGGTCCGGATCGATTGCGGTTTTCAAAGTCCGCATCAGTTCCAATTTGACCGGATCTGCGCGCATAGCCAAGTCGTCTTTTTTCAATATGCCGATTCCATGCTCTGCGGATATAGACCCGCCTAAATCGGTGACAATATCGTGAACCGCTTTTTGCATGGCGTCCCGGTTTTTTAAGTAGTCATCCGCGTCTGCGCCGGACGGCGAAGAGATGTTATAGTGAATATTCCCATCACCCAAATGCCCAAAGCCGCAAGGCCGGCACCCCGGGACAAGCCTTTTGACGGCATCATCGGCTCGGGTCATGAATTCAGGCACTTTGCCGACCGGGACGCTGACATCGTGCTTAATCGATGCGCCGATAAATTTCTGACCGGCAGACATGTTTTCGCGCAGCGCCAGAAGGTTCGCCGCTTGCGCCTCATTTTGCGCAATGACGGCGTCGCGGATCAGGCCGGCCTCTAAGGCGCCGCCCATCAAAGCCTCTATCTCTGCGCTGTGGTCACCGGTTGAGAAATATTCAAAATCCAAAAGGCCATACCACGGATGCCGCGCTGTAAACGGATCGCTCAGCCCGTCATGGTTCTGCGTGACGGCGCTCAGGCCCAAACGCGGGATAATCTCAAACATGGTCAGGGCAGGGCCTTGGGCGCGCTCTAAAAGCTGCATAGCGGCCTCAAGGCCCGGCAAGGCCACCATAACCCTTATAAGCGAGGCGGGCTTGGCATAAAGGCGCAGGGCGGCTGCAGTGATAATGCCCAGCGTGCCTTCAGCGCCCAGAAACAGGCGCGATAAATCATAACCGGTATTGTCTTTTTTCAAATGCGACAGACCGTTAAAAATCTGTCCGTTGGGCAAAACCGCTTCTATCCCCGTCACAAGGCTTTTTGCCGTGCCATATTTGATGACGTGCACGCCGCCGGCATTGGTGGACAGGTTGCCGCCGATCGTGCAGCTGCCTTGAGACGCCAGTGCGAGCGGAAACTTGCGGCCGGCGTCGCTCGCGGCGTCTTGCGCGGCTTGAAGCGTCACGCCGGCTTCTGCAATCATGATATTATCGGCCGGACTGATGCTGCGCACAGCGTTCATGCGCCGCGTGGACAGCAGAACCTCGCCTTGGGGTGTATTGCCGCCGACGAGGCCTGTATTGCCACCTTGGGGCATAATCGCCAGTCCCGCGCGCGCGCAGATTTTTACCGCAGCTGCAACCTCATCCGTATTGGCAGGCGATATCATGACCGGCGTTTGCCCTTGATATCGGTCACGCCATTCGGTCAGCCATGGCGCGATAATCTCCGGGTCTTGGGTGAACCCTTTCGGGCCAAGCAGGGATTTAAGGGCAGGGAGGGCGCTCATTTATACCTCCCAATCCAAATCAAACGGGGCGAAATCTTCGGCCTGCATGGCGCCCGCGCGCAGCAGCTTGGCTTTACCGCCGGATAATCGCAGCACCGTAGACGGCGTGCCGGCGGCGATTACGCCGCCGTCCAAGACAACCGGCGGATTGGGCAGGAAAGCTTCATAGGCCGTTTTAGCGCACGCCGTATCCGGCTCCCCTGATTTGTTCGCGCTGGTTAAAGCAAGGGGCATAGCGCCCAAACGGCCGGACCAAAATATATCGGGGCAGCGCAGTCCAATCATGCCGTCTTGGCTGCAACGGCGGTCAATAATACTGCCGGGCTTTGCGGGCAGCACAAGAGTCAGCGGCCCCGGCCAGAGCGCCGCCATAATCGCTGCTGCCTGATCGCTGAGCTGCGCGTAATCGCGTGCGGCGTCAGGTGTGCTGACGCAAAGCGCGAGCGGCTTGTCAAAGTCACGGCCTTTGAGCGCATATATGGCATCGACAGCGACCGGATCATCCGCGCGCGCCATCAGGCCATAGACCGTTTCGGTCGGAACAATAACGGGCCGTCCGACGCGCAATTCGCGCTCTATCTGCAGCAGCGGAGATGTCATTGGGCCTGATTAAACTCCGCTTCGATACGCAATTTGACTGCGTCACCAATGCCGAAATTAAGCAGCGTGTCCATGCCGAAATCAGAGCGCTTTATGATTCCGGTGGCGCTGAATCCCAGCGTATCGCCCGGATGACCGAAGGACTTGCCTGCGCCGTTAAACGTGGTTTGCAGGGTGACAGGACGGGTCACGCCGCGAAAGGATAAATCGCCGGTCACTGTGCCGGTCGTGTCTGTAAGCTTTTGCGCGAACGTAGACACAAACCGTATCTGCGGATAGGCGGGCGCGTTGAAATATTTAGCTTCGCTGCGCAGGGTTTCGTCAAATTTCGGCAGGCCGGTGCTGACGCTGTCAGAGGCGATGGAAATATCCACCGTGGAGGTTTCCGGCGCGTCAGGGTTGAAGTTGAGCGTGCCCGAAATATCATCAAACCGCGCCGTATATTGGGATAATCCGGCGTGAGAGAGTGACCAAATTACGCTCGCATGGGCGGGGTCCAGAACGTAATTTCCGGGCGCCGCAGCGCTTGGCGCTTGCACAGGGGCGGTGGCACAGGCCGACAGAGATAACGCGGCGACAAAAAACAAAACGCGGCTTGCTCGCTTCATAATGCAATTATTCCTTTTAAAAACGGCTCGGTCTTTTATACGTGTCAGGCGCGCTGTGAGTCTATTAAAAGCATGGCCCGAAGGACTTAATATGACTGATGCCCCCGCTGACCCGGCAAAGCCTGAGAAAAAAGCAAAAAAGCCCGCCCCAAAGGCGACGCTGAAATCAGAGCTGCGGTTTTATGCCATATTTTTTGCCTGTGCGCTGACCTTTTGGACGTTTGGTTTCGGTCACTACCGTATTCCGTCCGAGTCCATGCAGCCGACTTTAGAGGTCGGCGATCGGCTTTATGTTTCAAAATTTTCTTATGGGTACAGCCGCCAGGATCTGCCATTCGGGGATAAATTTAAGTTTTTGGGCGATGGCATTTTGTTTGAAAAACTGCCGGAGCGCGGTGACGTGGCCGTCTTCCGCGACCCGAAATCCCGTAAAGTTTTGATTAAGCGTCTTGTCGGCTTGCCGGGCGATAAGATTGAATATCGTCAAGGGCGTTTGTTTGTGAACGGCGAGATTGTCGAGCGCGAAGAAGTTGACACGCTGCTTTATCGTGAACACAAAATCCGCAGCACGGAATCAGAGCCGCGCGTTGTTCAGGTTACAAAATACAAAGAAACTTGGCCCGGCGAAGACGGCCCTCATTTCATTTATGAGCGCACGGACGGGGAATATAACGATAATCGCGGCCCGTTTATTGTGCCGGCGGGGCATACATTTTTCATTGGCGACAATCGCGATAACTCCACCGACAGCCGCGCGCCGAACGGGCCGGGCTTTGTGCCTGTGCACATGCTGATCGGACGGGCCGAACGCATGGTCCTATCGTTTAAGCGGTGCGAAAAAGAGGAAGGCCTGCATTGCCCCGGCAAGCGCTGGTTCCAAAAGCTTTAAGCGCCGGCTGCTTCTGCGGATTGAAAGTCGCGCGCCGGGTCGGTTAAGCTCTCAGCAGTCAGTTCCGGCGCTAGGTCGGCCCATTTCGGATTCAAAACCCGCAGTGTTTTAATGACTTGGGACCGGTTCGCCGCAAGCAGTTCCTCTTGGCGTTTCAACGCGCTCTCGCGGGTTTCATGGGCTTCGAACCAGACAAGCTGCGTGCAGGCTTTATGTTTGGGCGCAAGGCCTTTTAAATTGCCGGATGCGTGGCGGGTTACAGCGGTTAACAGATCATCGCTCTCTCCGATATAGAGCGTGCCTTTGGGGCGGTTCGTCATGATAAATGTGTAATGCATGGGGCGGGGTGTAGGCCGGGCTGCCGCCTGTGTCCGGCAGTAATTTGCGCCTGCGCGCTGCGTTTATTGCGCGGGCTCTTCGCCGGGCGACGCATCGGGCCGGTAGCGCGCATTTCGGTCCGCCTTGGTCGTCACGGCCGCGAACAGGGCAAAAGAGATTAGCGCGAGGCTCGCGGCGACCAGAAACGGCGCGCCGGGAACATAGGGCAGGACGTTACCTGCGCCGTGGCGGACAATCTCTAAAATATTTGCGGGGAAGCTGCTCATGCCGCCGGATTTCTGTTCGGCGTCGCCAAAATACCAAAACGCGCCGGACATCATGAAAGGCCCAATCATGAGCGCCAGACCTTGCGCCGCGCCGATAGCGCCTTGAAGTTCCCCTTGCTCGCTTTCCGATATGCGCGAGCTCATCATGTTGTTAAGCGCCGGGCCGTAAAGGCCGGCCAGAGCCGCAAAGGGGCCGGCGGCATAGATAATCCAGCCGGCATTGGCGCTGCCCATCATGGTATAGCCGATGACGGCGGACACTATGCCGATTGTGCCGGCCCAAAACAGGCCGACTTTCGGAATGATAACGCGGATAAGGCCGCCTTGGACAATCATGCTGGCAATGCCGAACGCGCCCAGCGATATGCCCACATCGCCCGATGACCAACCCAGCCCCTCCATCGTCGAAAAGGCGTAGGTCGACGGATAGACTGTATGCGCCGTTGCGAGCAGGAACAGGATAAAAATCAGGCCTTTAACGCCTTTAATCCGGCCCAAGGACTTGATGGAGCCGAAAGGGTTCGCGCGTTTCCAATCAAACGGTCGCCGCTTGTTTTGCGGCAAGGTTTCGGGCAGGAAAATATAGCCGTAAACGACATTGAGCAGCGAAATAATGCCGGCGGCAATAAACGGCGCGCGCGGGCCGAATCCGTCGCCGATAAGCCCGCCGACGACGGGGCCGAGCATAAAGCCGACGCCGAACGCTGCGCCGACAAGGCCGAAATTTTGCGCGCGGGTTTCCGGCGGCGATATATCCGCAATATAAGCATTCGCCGTGCTGAAAGTTGCGCCGAAGGCTCCGGCGATGATGCGGCCCAAAAACAGGAAAGCGACGGTCGGCGCAAAGCCCATAATGAAATAATCAATGCCAAGGCCGAGCAGAGACAGCAGCATAATCGGCCTGCGCCCATATCGATCCGACAGACCGCCGACAATGGGCATGCAAATAAATTGAAACAGCGCAAAAACAAAGGTCAGCCACATGCCGTAAAGCACGGCTTCGTTATTAGGCAGATCCGTCAGCTCTTTAAGCAAATCGGGCAGAACCGGAATCATAATCCCAAACCCGATGGAATTGACCATAACCGTAATCAGAACAAACAGCATAGCATTTTTGCCGCCGGTCTGTATGTCTGTGTGTTTTGGGCTGCCCTCGCTCATGGGCAAGTGAGTAAGCTATTTCGCGCCGCGCGCAAAGCCTTCAAATTCGGATGTCACCCGTGCGTAAACTTCGCGCTTAAACGGTACAATGAAGTCAGTAATTTGCGATAGGTCGGCCCAGCGAAACTCTGAAAATTCCGGGGGCAGGTGGGCGCGAAGATTAAAGTCGTCATTCGTGCCATGCCAGCGAAAGGCGTACCATTTTTGCCGCTGCCCGCGCCAAATCTGTTTGCCGCGACGGCTGCCGCCCGGAATGTCGTAGTAAAGCCAATCCTCAATCTCGCCGAGCGGAGAGAGCAGATTGACAGGCGCTCCGGTTTCTTCTGTCAACTCGCGAATAGCGGCATGTTCCGGCGTCTCGCCTTTATCGATCCCGCCTTGGGGCAATTGCCATGCCGTTTTTTCCGGCGTGCCAATACGGCGGCCCATCCAGACCTTACCTTGCGCATTAAACAGGGCAACGGCTGCGCAGGCGCGATAATCGGATTTAGGTCCCGTCGGCATGGGCATAGAGTCAGCGGCCTTGCATCAGAGCGTAAGACGCGGGAGCCAAGGTGACGCCGCGTTTTTGCGCGTCTTTCGCCCAAGCCTCGACCGCGTCAATGGTTGTAGGGTAGGAAAACCCGATGCCCAAAGCAGGCTTGTTTGGCGAGCCTGTGCGCTCCAGCGCACTCAGCGTTTGCGTTATGGCTGCTGCGCTCGGACCGGCGTCAATCACGCTTTGATTTTGCACCCAAGTCAAGCCGGCGCTGCGCGATGCGCGGGTTAAGGCTGCATTGTTTCCCACGCCGTCATAAAT
The DNA here is from genome assembly GCA_938010385.1 of uncultured Robiginitomaculum sp. Taxonomy (GTDB): domain Bacteria; phylum Pseudomonadota; class Alphaproteobacteria; order Caulobacterales; family Maricaulaceae; genus Robiginitomaculum. Next base: position 51,384 of record CALLVD010000012.1, on the reverse strand, counting down.
GAATCCGACGCCGCTATTACTGATATGGGTGACGACCGGCGTAATAGCCGCTTCGCTGTCAAAAAACTTTTCGCCCAGATAATTCGTCACGGCAAAATAGCCTTGCGCGCGGCTCATGAGGTAATCCAGATTGCGCACATTACTGCCGGGCGGATTGTCGGACAATAATGTGTAACGCGCGCCGGATGCGGCGGGATTGAAGTTATAGGGCTCCATAGGCAGCTCTAAAATCACTTCATGCCCTTTGGCTCTGGCCGCATTAATCCACGTTTGAAGACCGGACGCCTGAGAGGCAAAAGACAGCGTAATTTGTGGCGGCAGGTCGTTTATGGCCCTGCGTGTCTGCGTTGCATTAATGCCCAGCCCGCCGATTATCACGCTGACTGTTTTGCCTTGTGACGGCGCGGTGAACGGTTTGGCATAGGCGGTCAATGCAGAGCGCCCGCGGGGCCCCTTGGTGGGGACGGGGCCGAACGGCGTTCTGCGGGACAGGCCCGCAAGCGGAGCAGCGGGCAGGGGGCCTGAGTCCGTGACCGGGGGGATAAAGCGGCCGGGCACATTGCGGCCTGCATCCGGCTCGCTCGGTATTTCGTCAATCGGGCGTCCGTCAATCGTGGCGCGTGCCGGCGGCGTCCCGGCCGGCCGAACCGATGTGATCACCGGCGCAGTCGGGGCAATGTCGCCGGCTAAGCCGCCCGTTTCGCCGGGGGCGCCATTACCCAAAATATCAACGGCCGGAGGCGTGATGACCGCGACTTGTGCCATATCATTTTTCGGCAAAATATCCGGAAGGCCTGCGCTGACATCTGCATTCAGATCATAGGCAGGCTTTGGCAGCTCAATCGGCGAGACAGCGGTAACGCCTGCCGAATAGGCATCACGCGCGTCGCCGGCGTAGTTTACAAAAGCTGCCGCGGCCGCCGGGACGGCGAGCAGGGTAATCAGGCACAAGCCGGCTTGCTTTTTTAAAGAAACCGATTTGCGCCGCGGTGTTTGATAGGATCGAGAAGCAGTCATAGCGTCATCATTCCTGCCGCTTACGCGTGCATGTTTACGGCGCGCTTGCCATTAACAGCGTATTGAAATTCGGGCTTTTTAAAAACTCGATGGCCTTTTTCATTTGCCAGTCGTCTTTATTCTCCCAACCTTCCGGAGGATAATCGATAACGATATCCGCTGTTTCTGCATTGGCGTCTTCGTCAACAATATCCAGAGCGTTCGGTAAGTCCTTTTCGCCGAAACGCTTGCGTTCTTTTCCGTCATCCGGCGCGTAAGACACAAAGATATCGGGATCAACACCGGTGCCCTGAATAGAGCGTCCGGCCGGCGTGTAGTAACGGGCTGTCGTCAATCGCAGCGCGCCGTCACGCCCGCCGTTCAGCGGAATAACGGACTGCACAGAGCCTTTACCAAAGCTGGTCATGCCGATGATTAAAGCCCGCTGACGGTCCTGTAGGGCGCCGGCAACAATTTCAGCCGCTGAAGCTGACGCGCCATTGATGATCACAACAACCGGTACGCCGGCGAGCAGCTCGCCGCCTTTGGCATTATAACGCTGCGTATCCTTAGGGTCGCGTGAACGGGTTGAGACGACTTCGCCGCCATCCAGAAACACGCTTGAAACGCGGACAGACTGGTCCAGCAATCCGCCGGGATTATTACGCAAATCAACAACAAGGCCCGGGATTTTTCCGCCCATTTCTTTTTTCAGGGCTTTAATCGCATCTTCCAATGACTCGCCGGTGGTTTCATTAAAGCCGGAGATACGGATATAGCCCATGCCGTCCTCAATGCGGTGGCGGACAATACGCTGGGTAATGATTTCGCGAACCATGGTAATTTCGAGCGGCTCGTCTTCACCTTCGCGTACAACCGTTACGGTAATCGGCTTGCCGGCTTCGCCGCGCATCTGCTCAACCGCGTCATTTAAAGTCATGCCCAGGATGGATTCGCCGTCAATCGCTGTCAGGAAATCGCCGGCTTTAATACCTGCGCGAAAGGCGGGCGTATCATCCATGGGCGTGACGACTTTAACCAAATCGTTTTCCATGGTGACTTCCATGCCCAGCCCGCCATATTCTCCGCGAGACCCGCTTTGCATTTCGCGAAAATCATCCGCGTTCATGTATGATGAATGCGGGTCAAGCGCATGCAGCATGCCGTTCAGCGCTTCATCGATAAGCTGTGTGTCTTCAACCTCTTCAACATATTCATTGCGCACACGCGACAGAACATCCGCAAACAATTCAAGCTGTCTGAAGGTTTGCTGATGCGACGGACGCTCGACCGCGCCGGCCATGATTCCGGTGGCGGAGAAAGCAAAAAGCGCCGTTGCGCCGATCGCGCCGAACATAGGCAGTATATATTTCATAAGTCGTCTTTCCTGTGTTGCACTGCAACTGTGCAAAGCGCGCGCCGGCGCGCTGTTTCCTTTATTAACCTGACCGATTTCGCTTGTCCGGTAAATACCCGGTCGCAGCGTTAAGATTTTAAATCGGTAATGTTGTCTGTATTCGAACGCTTAGCCTGATCGCGTGAACGCCGGGCCAAACCACGGCGTCGGATCAGACGGGGAGCCGTTTTTCCAAAGCTCTATATAAAGCGCGGCGCCGGGTTTCGCGGGCATTTCGCCGATCGGCTCGCCCAGCGCCACCGTATCGCCTTCGCGGCCATAGGTTTTGCCGAGACCGGTCAACACAATAAAATATCCTTGCCCGACATCGAGCATATAGACGCTGTCATAATTCTTGAAAGGCCCGACAAAGGCGATGCGGCCTGTATAGGGCGCGACGACTTGGGCTTTTGAAGCGCCGGTTACGGTTAAACCTTGGCTGCGGCTGCCGTCTTTCAGTCGGGTATTATATTTACCTGTGATGCGCCCCGACACCGGCGCTCGCAGCGCCCCGCGCGCATCGGCAAAACGGTCCGTTTGCGGCGGCATGACAAACGGCTCCGGGGCGCGGTCGGCGCGCGGTTTTTTGCGCGGCCAAGGAATATCACCGCTTTGCCCGCGCAGCCCGCCGCTGTCACCCGGCTTAACGCGGGGCGTTTTGCGGGCGCGCGCCTCAAAGGCTGCAATCAAGCCTTCCAAATCTTTGGCTTGGCTTGTCAGGCGGGCAATAATCTTATCTTGCTGCGCGCTTTGCTCGCGTATGCCGGCTTCCAGTTCTTTCTTCTCATCGACTTGCGAGGCGATTTCTTTGCGGCGACGCTGCAAATCTTTTTCAGATGAGCTGAGCGCAGACTGTTTCACGCCGATTTCTGATTGCAGGATTTCCAGCTCTGCCAATTTTCCGCTGATTGCGGCGGCGCGCAGTTCCAGTTGACGGTTGATTGAGGCCATTAATCCGGCGGCTCTTGCCGCTTTGACCGCGTCGACGGGCTGCACGGCGACGGCGGGCGGAGGATTGCGCTCCAGACGTTGCAATATGGCCAGTAAGCCGGTCATGGCGCGCTGATCTGCAGTCAGGGCCTTGCGCAGGTCAGATGATTTTTCATTTAAATCTGACAGTGCTCGCGCCGCAGACTGCGCGGCCTTTTCATACGTCTGCGCCTGCGCGGCGGCCGCAATCAGGTTTTCACGCAGCTTTTTTATCTCTGCATTGGCCGCTTTGCGCTCTTTTTCCAGCTTGGCCTTGCGGGCGGCGGCTTCGGCCTCTTGCGCTTTAATGGCTTCGAGCTTGGCGGCATCGGGCGCGTCTTGCGCCAAGGCAGGCGCGCAGCAGGCCAAAAGAATCAAAACTGTCATCGTGCGAAGCATGGCTTAAGCTACGCAAAATGAGCGCCTGTGTCATAGGGAACTTTCATGATTGTCGCGCGTCAAGTTGATGTCTGTTAATTTGCGCAATCATTCCTATGTTTAAGGCAGGCTAAAAGGAGATAGTCATGATCGAACCCCGCCGCCAAATTGTACGGGAATGGGACCCGCATATTGCGCTTGATGTGCATGTTAAGCCTAAATCACTGAGCGACCGCATCGCTTACAGCTTTGTGAAGATGCTTCGTTTCTTTGCGGACACGTTTTTTGCCAAGCGCTACGGCCATCGCGCTGTTGTGCTTGAAACGGTTGCGGCTGTGCCGGGCATGGTTGGCGGCTTAATGGTGCATTTGCGCTGCCTGCGTAAAATGCGCGACGATGAAGGCTGGATCCACACTTTGCTGGACGAGGCTGAAAATGAGCGCATGCATTTAATGACCTTTATCACGGTCGCGCAGCCGAACCGGTTCGAGCGTTTTCTAATCGCAACCGTGCAGTTGATTTTTTATAATGCTTACTTCTTTCTCTACCTGCTGGCCCCGCGAACAGCGCACCGCGTTGTCGCTTATTTCGAAGAAGAAGCCGTCATCAGCTATACAAGCTACCTTAGAGAAGTCGACGAAGGACGGCATGAGAATATACCCGCCCCGCAAATCGCGATTGATTATTGGCAACTGCCGAAAGATGCGCGCTTGCGTGACGTCATAATCGCCGTGCGCGCCGATGAGGCAGAGCACCGCGACGTCAATCATTATTTTGTCGACGTCATTGACGCGCGTCGCAGCGGTGTTGAAGCGGCAAAAGGCGATGATCTGACGGAGCAAGAACCGGCTTAGTCGCGATGATAGGGCGTTCCGGCCATAATTGAGAGGATGCGGTATATCTGTTCCGCCAGCATGACGCGGACGAGTTTGTGCGGCCAGACTTGGCTGCCAAAGCTCCACTTTACTGCGCCCGACGGCAAATCTGACGGTTCAAATCCGTCCGCCCCGCCTATAGCGAATACGATTGTACTCTCGGCATTATCGCGCCACGCCGTGATTTGCTCGGCCATTTGTCGTGAGGTCAAATTTTTGCCGCGCTCATCTAATATAACCAAACGCGCGCCGGCGTAATCATCTAGCAAAGCGCGGGTTTCTGCGCTGCGGGATTTGGCGCTGCGGGTATCAATCGCACTTTCAGATATATCAGGAATGCCCAAGCCGCGGCCCAAATGCTGCGCGCGGAATAGGTAATCGTCGACAAGGTCGCGTTCAGGCCCGGACTTCATCAGGCCCGACGCGCGCAGGACGATCTTCATTATTCAGACGGTTTAAACGTGGCGTCTGCGCCCAAATGGCCTTCGCCGGCCGGAGACGTCCAGATTTTCTCGATATTATAATATTCGCGCACTTCCGGGCGGAACAGGTGCAATATAACATCGCCCGCGTCGATAAGGACCCAGTCATTGGCTTCCTGACCCTCAACCCCCATTTTCGAAATGCCCGCTTCTTTTAAACCTTTTTGGATATAATCTGCCAAGGCGTTGACGTGCCGGTTAGAGCGGCCTGAGGCCACAATCATATAGTCCGCGACGGAAGATTTTCCGTCCAGATCAATATTGAGGATTTCCTGCGCGGAATGCTCCTCCAGAATTTCGATAATCAGCGCCGCCAGCTTCTTGGCGTCTTTCAATCCTTCGGGAGCGGTTACGCCTGCTTTCAGGTCCGTGCTTCCGGTATTAAATCGTGTAGACAAAACGTCTCCTTATTGTGCAATCGCACAGTAACATAAAATGGGGCAGGCGGCTAGCTCTTGCGCGCACGCCGAATAGCTGTCGAGGACAGGCTGTTAAGGGGTGGCGTTAAATAAGTCCAGCACGGCGTGCAGGCTCCGGGAAGAATATGCGCGCTCTGTTCGTTAACGCGGGCATTGGCATACAGGCGGGCCGCTTTTGACAGGCGCGCTTTGACCGCTTCGCCCGGCCGGCCGATGACTACGATAGGCAGGGTGTCAAAGATGCCCTGCCAATTTTTCCATTTCGGGAACTGCCGCAAATTATCCGCGCCCATCAGCCAGACAAAGTTATGACGCGGCCACTTTACGTGTGCGCGGGCCAGCATATCAGCGGTGTAGCGGGTTCCGAAATCCTGCTCCATTTCGCTGATTTTCATTTGCGGCGGCAGGCCGAGATCAATGACACTTTGTTTGCGCTCGGCGTAGTTATCTGTTGATTGCTTGAGCGGGTTGCCCGGACTGACCAGCCACCAGACCTCGTCCAGTCCGACTTGGCGCAGGCCGCATTCCGCGACCAGCATATGCCCGGCATGGGCCGGATTAAACGAGCCCCCGAAAAGCCCGACTTTCGGTCCCGGCTTTGCGCAGTTGACGCCGGCCGGCCTAGACAGGGCGGGTCTGCCCGTTGCCCATGACGGCATATTTGTAAGTGGTCAAATGCTCTGCGCCGACCGGGCCGCGCGCATGGATGCGGCCTGTCGCAATTCCGATTTCGGCGCCAAAGCCGAACTCGCCCCCGTCCGCATATTGCGTCGAGGCATTGTGCACGCAAATTGCGCTGTCGACTTCGGCCAAAAACCGCGCTGCGGCGGCGTCATCGGCGGTCACGATAGCGTCCGTATGGCCGGAGCTGTAGCGCGAAATATGGCCGAGCGCATCGTCAATATCGTCGGTAACTTTGACAGACAATATTGCATCCAGATATTCCGTCGCGTAGTCGTCATCCGTCACAGGATTAATCCCAATGGCCAACTCGCGCGCGCGGTCATCACCGCGAAGCTCGCATCCCAAATCAGTCAAAGCATCGGTGATTAGGGGCAGAAGTTTAGGGGCAATCGCTTTGTCAATCAGCAGGGTTTCGGTCGCGCCGCAAACGCCCGTGCGCCGCATTTTGGCATTGCAGATAATATCGATTGCCATTTGCGGATCCGCTTTGGCATGGACGTAAGTATGACAAAGCCCTTCTAAATGCGCGAGCACGGGAACGCGCGCATCGGCCTGGACCCGCGCAATCAGGTTTTTACCCCCGCGCGGAATAATTAGGCTGACGCTGTCATTCAGTCCGGACAACAGCATGCCGACCGCGGCGCGGTCAGTGGTTGCAATCATCTGAATAGCGCTTGCCGGCAGTCCGGCCTCTTCCAATCCGGCCGTTAAGCAGGCATGGATAGCGCCGCTGCTGTGGGCGCTTTCGCTGCCACCGCGCAAAATGGCGGCATTGCCTGATTTGACGCACAACGCGCCGGCATCCGCCGTTACATTCGGCCGGCTTTCATAGATAATGCCGATAACGCCTATGGGCACGCGAACTTTAGCGATGGTCAAGCCGTTCGGGCGGGTCCAGCGTTTATCCTCAACGCCGACCGGTTCGGGCAGGGCAGCAATTGCTTCCAGCCCGCCGGCGATGCCTTCAATGCGTCCGCCGTCAAGCAAAAGCCGGTCGAGCATAGCTGCACTCAAACCTTTGGCCTTACCGGCTTCCATATCTTTTGCGTTGGCCTGTAAAATTTCGCCGGACTGCGCGCGAATATGAGCGGCCATAGCCAGCAGCGCCTTGTTTTTCTGCGCCTTACTCGCGAGGCGAAGCGCGCGGGCTCCGGCTTTGGCCTTTACGCCAAGGCCGTCCATATAGGTCTGTAAATCATTGATGGGGGAGTGGTCAGTCATAGTAAAGCCAAGTCGTCTGCGTGAATAAGGGCTGCCCCGGCACTATAGCCAAGGGTTGCGATAATGTCTTGAGATTTCATACCTGCAATGCGTTTCGCGTCTTCCGAATCGTAAGCGGTAAGACCGTAGGCCAGTTTATGCCCGTCCGGTCCCACGATTGAAACGGGATCGCCTTTGGTAAATTGTCCGGATATTTCGGTCACGCCGGCCGGCAAAAGGCTTTTACCTGTCTTGAGCGCTTGCGCGGCGCCGGCATCAACTAAAATAGTTCCCGGGTGATTCAAGCTGCCGACAATCCATTGCTTGCGCGCTGTGAACGGATCTATGTGCGCCGTGAACCAACTGGACCGGCCGCCGGTTTCCAGCGCAGATATAGGGCGGGCGACATCGCCGCGTGTCACGACGACGTGACACCCTGCGGCGACAGCGATGCGCGCCGCCGCAATCTTTGTTGCCATGCCGCCGGTGCCGACGCCGGCGTCAGGATTTTCACTGCCGCCCATGGCTTCAATTTGCGGCGTAATGGCGTCGATAACAGGAATATGCACGGCGAATTTATCGCGGCGCGGGTCGGCCGTATAGAGCCCGTCAATGTCGGATAAAAGCAAGAGCATATCCGCCCCGCACATTTGCGCGACGCGGGCGGCCAGACGGTCATTATCGCCGTAGCGAATCTCGTCTGTCGATACGGTATCATTTTCATTCACCACCGGCACAGCGCCGAGCGCCAGCAAGGTCTTGAGCGTGCGCCGTCCGTTAAGCCAGCGGCGACGGTCTTCTGTATCCGGCAAGGTCATCAAGGTCTGCGCTGTGACATGGCCGAGCGGGGACAGCACATCTTCGTAGCTCTGAGTCAGTTGCGCTTGCCCGGCCGCGGCGCAGGCTTGCTTTTGTTCTAAACTCAATTCATCTCCGCGAAGTCCTAACCGCGCGCGGCCCAGCCCGATGGCGCCTGAGGACACAATAACTACGTCGACCCCGCGGCCGCGCAGCGCATCAATATCGGCGGCCAATCCGTAGAGCCAGTCGCGATTAATGTGCCCTGTTATACCGTCAAGCAGCAGGGCCGAGCCAATCTTGATGACGACTCGTTTCGCGTTTTGCAGCGCGTTTATCAGCGATGTATCTGCTTGCTTCATGCTTACCTATGGTGACCAGGGCGCGTTGACGATTTCGGGGTTTTCAGCGGCAAATTTTTCTGCCTTTTCCGCTTCGCGCCGGGCATCGACCATTTTGAACACATCTGTCAAAAGCGCCGTCGTGCCTTTGCCGGACACGGCGGAGATTGCGCGCGGGGCCACGCCGGACGCTTTTTTAAGCGCCTTGCTGACGTCTTCAATCTGTTCATCATTCATGGCGTCGATTTTAGTCAGGACCAAGATTTCTTCCTTATCCGCCAAATCATCGTCATAGGCGGCCAGTTCTGCGCGAATGGTTTTATACGCCGCGACCGGGTCGTCCTGCGTGCCATCGACAAGATGGAGCAGGGCGGAGCAGCGCTCTACATGGCCCAGGAATTTATGGCCCAAACCTGCGCCGTCACTCGCGCCTTCAATCAGGCCGGGAATATCAGCCATAATAAAGCGCGATGTCGGTCCTAAATCAACCACGCCCAAATGCGGCCGCAAAGTTGTAAACGGGTAGGCCGCCGTCTTGGGATTGGCTGCGGTCACGGCAGACAGGAATGTCGATTTGCCCGCATTGGGCAGTCCGACCAAGCCCGCGTCTGCAATGAGTTTTAAGCGCAGCCAGAGCCAGCGTTCTTCGCCGTCTTCGCCGGGATTGGCGCGGCGAGGCGCTTGGTTGGTCGGGGTTTTAAATCGCGCATTGCCCCAGCCGCCATTGCCGCCTTGGGCGAGCATGACGCGCTGACCTTCTTCGGTCATATCCACCAGCAAGGTGTCATCATCAGCGTCAAAGATTTGCGTGCCGACAGGAACTTTCAGGGTCACATCTTCACCGGCTTTACCCGTTCGGTCTCGGCCCATGCCGTGCGTACCGGTTTCCGCCTTGAAATGTTGGCGATAACGATAATCAATCAGCGTGTTAAGATCGCTTGCGGCTTCGACCCAGACATTGCCGCCCGCGCCGCCGTCACCGCCGTTCGGACCGCCAAAGGCGATATATTTTTCACGCCGAAAGCTGATGCAGCCTCCTCCGCCGGTGCCGGAGCGAATGTAAATTTTGGCTTGGTCGAGAAACTTCATGACATAGGTCCTTTGGCGGCCTTTTAAACCTGTGCGGCGCGTTTGGCCAGTGCGGTTTGCGCCGATAAAAGCCGGCCGGCCGTGGCGCTCATCCCGCCATCGGTTGTCGGGCCGGGGCGCATTTGAAAGCCGTGCCGCGTGTAAAAGCCCGCCTTACCGCGCGCCGCCAGCAGGCCCACCGTTGCCGTTTCCGGCAAAGTCCGCGTCAGCCGCGCAATAAGCTTTTGCACAATGGCATCGCCCAGGCCCCGCCCGCGGTATAGCGGCGAGACAATAACGTCCTGAATATAGACGTTTAAAATGCCGTCACCGACCGCGCGCCCAAACCCGACCAAGGTCTTGCCGTCATAATGACTGACCGTCATCAGACTGCCAAGCAAGGCGGCCTGAGCATGGGCGAGCGGAAGCTTCCCCCAACCGCAATCATCGCGCAGGCGTTTAAACTGCGCCGCGTCAGGAGTGGCAAAGCTAATCATCAAATCATCTGTCATCGCCGGGCTCCCTTATAAAATGTTTGCCCGGCACATTTTCAAGGCGCGCCATCGAAAACAGATTATCTGTCATGCCGGTCGGCTTGAAGCCGAGCTTTGCGAGCACGACAGCGGAGGCCGGATTGTCGTCAAACACGCCCGCGTGAAAGCGGGCCGGCCCGTTAGCGGCCTCGAAAGCGTCCATGGCGGCGCGGGCGCAATGCGCCGCGTAGCCTTGGCTCCACAAATCGCGCGCAATCCAATAGCCGATTTCCCATTCGCCGCCGGGCGTTTGGAAGAGGCTGACAACGCCGCGCAATTTATCCGAACCGACAGGGCAAACGGCATAGCTGTAACGCAATCCGCGATCCCATGCAGAGCGGCTGAGCAGCAGCCAAATCTCGGCCGATACTTTCGGCATCGGGTAGGGAATGCTTTGCGTCATTTTCGCAATATCGTAATCGCTCACCTGTGCAGAGACAGCGGCGGCATCGGACAGTCGGACCTTTCGCAGCATCGCGCGCGGCGTCACGATATTCGCAGGCATTGTAATGACAGGCGAAGGGGTCTGAGGCGGCAGGGCACGATTTAACATAGCAAAAGCTCCAAGCGGGAATAAAAAAAGGGAAGGCGGCAGTCCGTCTTCCCTTTAAGCTTGATGCTTCGGACTGCCTGATTAGGGGCAATCCGTATGTATTTGGATTGCTATTCTGCGGCTTCTGCCGTCACGACGGACACAAATGTGCGGTCGTTGCGTTTGGTAGTAAATGCAACGCGGCCGGCAACTTTCGCAAAGAGGGTGTGGTCTTTGCCCATGCCGACATGCTCGCCCGGGTAATACTTAGTCCCGCGCTGGCGAATAATAATGTTGCCCGGAATCACGGCTTGGCCGCCGGATTTCTTGACGCCAAGGCGACGGCCTGCACTGTCGCGACCGTTATTTGATGAACCACCGGCTTTTTTATGTGCCATGATGAACTCCGTAGGGTTTGCGCCGAGCTTTGCGGGGCGCGGATGAATGGGTCGGCGTAACGCCGTGAATTATTTGGCTGTAATGCCGGTAATGCGGACAACTGATTCGAGTTGACGATGACCTTTTTTACGGCGGTATGTTTGGCGGCGCTTCTTTTTGAAGACCAAAACTTTTTTGCCTTGGCGCTGCTCGACGACTTCGCCGGCAACGGATGCGCCTTTGACAACAGGGGCGCCGACAGAAACGTCGCCGTCTGTGCCGCACATCAGGACTTCGCCGAACTTAACTTTGTCGCCGGCTTCGCCTTCGACTTTTTCAACGATGATCAAATCGTCTTTGGCAACTTTGTATTGTTTACCACCGGTTTTGATGACAGCGAACATGAGCGTTTCCTTTGGAAGCAATGATTTAGGCTTTCGCCCGCGACACTGCATAAAATCTGTAATAAGCGAAAAGCCCCGCTGATGCAGGGCTGCTTCGTGAAACGCGGAATATACGGATGGAAAGGCCTAAGTCAACGGGCGATTGCGCGGTTTGTGCAGGTTATTTTGCGTGCGCGGCGACGAACCTTTAGCCGTTATTTTCGCGTACCGCCCAGCCGATTTTCGGCCTGACAGCGAGGCTCACCGGATCTTGCGTCGCGCCGATGAAGCCGGCCAGCAGCTCCATTTGCAGTTTTTCGCCGTGATAATTCCAAACCATCGGTGCGCTGTTCATCTTCGCGGTGACATCTGCCGTTGTCATGCCTTCGCGCGCGGTCAAATCGGTTCTGCCAAGATACGGATTACGGCGCAGCGTATTTCGCAACCGGCCGCTGTCATCCTTCAAGCGGCGTTTAAACTGCGCAATTTCGGCCAATATGGCTTGCTCGGAGCGGGGGGCCTGATGTTGCGAATTTCGGATATAAACCTCAAAATTCTCCACAAGCTCGTCCCGTGTCGGTTTCTTTTTACCGAAATAGGGGAAGAATGTATTGATATGGCCATGAATGTGGGGCGTGCCGCTGCCGACGGGCTGTAGCTTGTAGAAATTGCACCAAAAGTCCCTGTTCGGCTTGCCGGAGGCGGTGTCAACGAACTGATCTAAAACGGCAAGAAGCGGTTTTGTCCACCACTCTAAATCATATTGCGCGAAAGCGGCGGCGCGTTTGCGCAGGGCCTGCCAATCGTCAACGGAGCCCTCCAGAGTGACAGACGGAAATCCGCAGGCTGTGGTCATGCCATAGGCGAAATAGGATTGCATGGCGTCCATCAGGGCGACATTCATCGCGGCCTGCTCTGCCGGGCCGGTCGTGTTGTATCCGCCGGCAATCAAGTTATGGGTCTTCGCGCCCAGATAAGGGCGCATTTTGGCCGAGAATTCTGAAAACGCGCCCTCCCAATCATTGTCCGGATTTCCCTTCACAAAAAAATCTCGCCTAATTTCGATCAGTTTTTTGCCGTCATGGGCGACAAACTGACCCCGCAGCGATTCGGCATTGGCGTTGATATGGGACGCCAGCCCCTGCAAGATTTGCAGCCAAATAATATCAGGCGAGAAGATTATCGGAAAATGATTGTGATAGGCGGTGGTTACAGCATGAAGAAACGGGTGAATATCCGGGCCCGACGCTATTAAATCTTGCGCGCCGCGTGACCAGCTTTCCAGCGAGTCTTTGGGCGCAGATAGAATGCCTTCAATGGCAGACTTTGCGGAAACTGTCGGCAACACCGTTTTCCCGCGCACAACATCATCAACGTCAAAAGTGACAGACGGCACGCCGCCGGATTGCGCGAAAGCGATGTTGGTAATCCCGGGAAATTTAACGATCGCAGCGGATGCAACGCCCGCTTTAATCAGTTTGCGGCGTGAAATCATCATAAGGCTCCTTAAGAGGTGTGATGATATCACATGACTGCAGGCCGCCCTACGGGTTTGCGCAGTGAAACTGAAGCTTGGTTAAGCGTAGGTCATTTGTTCGGCGCCCAAAAATAATAATCGCCCATAAAAAAAGGCCCCGCCGAAGCGGAGCCTTTCTTATCTTTATCTGAGCCTTAGCTCAGGTCGTTTCTTACTGACCCGGCAGAGGCATACGGCCGACAATGCGTCCGTTTGCATCGACAATGTTGCCGGATGCACGGTCCAAGCGACCGATGACAACGCCGGAGCTGTTGCGGACAGAGCCGTCAGACAGAAGCGTGAAGCCGCCTGCTGAACCGATGCTCGCGCCGCCGACAGAGCCGGAGCCCATCGCGCCGGAGCTCATAGAGTCGCCTGCCACTGAACCGCCGCTGACAACTCCGCCGCCGAAGCTGCGAAGTTGTGCGCCTGAGACAGCGCCGCGCTGCAGGATGGATCCTGATGCGGAGACGATGTCACCGTTTGAGTTCACTGTACCGACTTGGACACCGGACGCGTTAAACACGGTACCGTTTGAACGGATTGTGTAACCGCCGACTGACAGGCCGCCTGCGGATGAACCGCCGACTGTTGCGCCTTGGCCGAAGCCTGTGGAGCCGCCTTGAACAGTCCCTGTCACGCCACCTTGATAGCTTTGACCGGAGACCATTGAGCGCCAGTTCACACCCAGGGCATCAACTGTTCTCAGGGTCAGACCACCTGTGGACAGGTTACGGCTGATCTGGAACTGCTTAACCGCAGCATATGTACCTTGGCCCAAGCGACCGTCGATTGCGCCTGTGTAGAAGCCTTGCGTCTTCAGGGCGCGCTGGATAGCGGAGACCACTGTAGAGTTAGCATTAGCTTCACAAAGGACCTGACGCCATTCCGCACGTTCCTCAGAAACCTGAGTGCGCTTCACAACATCCTGGTACTCGGCCGGGATAGCCACGACTTGTGTAGAGGCCGGCTGTACCAATTTCTGGACAGTGACGGTCTCATAACGAGCCGGGATTTCACGGCGCTCAGTGCGCGGAGCTTGGTCAACCACGCGGCGCGTGATTGTTTTCGTTACAGCCGGGATGGTCCGCTCTTGCGTGCGGGCCGGTGTCTTAACGACGCGGCGGGTAACTTGCTTCGTGACCGCAGGGACCTGACGCTCAACTGTGCGGGCCGGCGTCTTAACAACGCGAACCGTTTCAGTTTTTGTCACAGCCGGAACTGTGCGCTCTTGCGTAGAGGCCGGGGTTTTCACAACGCGGCGTGTGACTTGTTTCGTCACAGCCGGGATTGCGCGTTCCCGTACACTTGCCGGCGTTTTCACGACGCGGCGAGCAACCTGTTTGGTGACCGCAGGAATGACACGTTCAACTGTCGCAGCCGGCGTTTTGATAACGCGGCGTGTTTCAGTCTTAGTGATCGCCGGGATAACACGCTCTTGCGTCCGCGCCGGGGTCTTAACGACCTGACGGGTAACAGTAGCGGTTTTCGCAGGGATTTGACGTTCCTGTACAGACGCCGGAGTTTTCACAACGCGGCGCGTGACTTGTTTCGTCACAGCCGGGATGGTCCGCTCTTGCGTACTGGCCGGTGTTTTCACACGGCGACGGGTCACTTGCTTCGTCACAGCCGGAATGACGCGTTCTTGCGTCGCTGCCGGAGTTTTAATGACGCGGCGGGTTTCCGTCTTGGTCACAGCCGGGATTGCCCGTTCTGTCGTACGCGCCGGAGTTTTCACAACGCGGCGTGTGACTTGTTTCGTCACGGCCGGGATTGTGCGCTCTTGCGTGGACGCAGGCGTCTTAACGACGCGGCGTGTTTCCTGCTTAGTGATGGCCGGGATTGCCCGTTCCTGGACAGAGGCCGGACGGTCAACAACGCGGCGGGTTACCTGCTTGGTCACCGCAGGAACTGTACGTTCTGCAGTGCGCGCCGGTGTTTTGACGCGGCGGCGGGTTTCCTGCTTTGTGATGGCCGGGATAGCCCGTTCACGAACAGAGGCCGGAGTTTTCACAACGCGGCGGCTGACCTGCTTAGTCACGGCCGGAACAACACGCTCAGCCGTACGGGCCGGGGTCTTGATGCGGCGACGGGTTTCCGTCTTTGTGATCGCCGGAACAGCGCGTTCTTGCGTCGCTGCCGGAGTTTTGACCACGCGGCGGGTGACCTGCTTTGTGACAGCCGGAACAACGCGTTCTTGCGTCGCTGCCGGAGTTTTGATCACGCGGCGGGTTTCCATCTTAGTGACAGCCGGGATTGTGCGCTCTTGCGTACGGGCAGGGGTCTTCACAACGCGGCGTGTGACTTGTTTCGTCACAGCCGGGATTGCGCGTTCCCGTGTCGCAGCCGGAGTTTTCACAACGCGGCGGGTTTCCTGCTTGGTGATCGCCGGAACCGTACGCTCTTGCGTAGAGGCAGGACGGTCAACAACGCGGCGGGTAACCTGCTTTGTGACAGCCGGAATAACGCGTTCTTGCGTCGCTGCCGGCGTTTTGATCACGCGGCGGGTTTCCTGCTTCGTGATCGCCGGGATAGCGCGCTCACGCGTGCTGGCCGGAGTTTTCACAACGCGGCGGGTAACCTGCTTGGTCACAGCCGGGACGACACGCTCTTGCGTCGCTGCCGGTGTCTTAATGACACGGCGGGTCTGCATTTTCGTGACGGCCGGGATTGTGCGCTCTTGCGTACGGGCCGGAGTTTTGACCACGCGGCGGGTAACCTGCTTGGTTACAGCCGGGACAACACGCTCACGGGTGCTTGCCGGTGTCTTGATGACGCGGCGAGTTTCCATTTTCGTGATGGCCGGAACAACGCGCTCTTGTGTAGACGCCGGTGTCTTAACGACGCGGCGTTGAACTTGAGCGGTCACCGCAGGAATAACACGTTCAGCAGTCCGGGCCGGCGTTTTCACGCGGCGACGGGTTTCCTGTTTCGTGATGGCCGGAATTGCACGCTGCTGCGTAGAGGCAGGGCGGTCAACAACGCGGCGGGTGACTTGCTTGGTAACAGCAGGAACAACACGTTCTTGCGTCGCGGCCGGCGTCTTGATGACGCGGCGTGTTTCCATTTTAGTCACAGCCGGAATTGTCCGCTCTTGCGTGCGGGCAGGTGTTTTCACGACGCG
Organism: uncultured Robiginitomaculum sp.; assembly: GCA_938010385.1. Classification (GTDB taxonomy): domain Bacteria; phylum Pseudomonadota; class Alphaproteobacteria; order Caulobacterales; family Maricaulaceae; genus Robiginitomaculum. Next base: position 35,312 of record CALLVD010000012.1, on the reverse strand, counting down.
GCGGGACACTTGCTTGGTCACGGCAGGAACAACGCGTTCCTGTGTGCCGGCCGGTGTCTTAACGACGCGACGTGTTTCCATTTTAGTTACAGCCGGGATTGTCCGTTCCTGCGTAGAGGCAGGGCGGTCAACAACGCGGCGGGTAACCTGCTTGGTCACCGCAGGAATAACACGTTCAGCAGTCCGGGCCGGCGTTTTCACGCGGCGACGGGTTTCCTGTTTCGTGATCGCCGGAACAACACGCTCTTGCGTCGACGCAGGGGTCTTCACAACGCGGCGGGTAACCTGCTTAGTGACAGCCGGAACAACACGCTCTTGCGTCGCCGCAGGCGTCTTGATGACGCGGCGTGTCTCCATCTTAGTCACAGCCGGAATAGTCCGCTCTGTTGTCCGCGCCGGCGTTTTAACAACGCGGCGGGAGACTTGCTTCGTCACAGCCGGAACAACACGTTCGACAGTCGCTGCCGGCGTTTTAACAACGCGGCGGGTTTCTGTCTTCGTGATGGCCGGGATTGCACGCTCTTGCGTAGACGCAGGACGGTCAACAACACGGCGCGTGACTTGTTTCGTCACAGCCGGGATTGCCCGCTCACGAACACTTGCAGGCGTTTTCACAACGCGGCGTGTGACCTGTTGGGTCTTGGCCGGAATTGTGCGTTCCTGTGTGGACGCAGGACGGTCAACAACGCGGCGTGTCACCTGCTTAGTGACAGCAGGAACAACGCGTTCCGCTGTACGGGCTGGGTTCTTGATACGGCGACGGGTTTCCGTCTTCGTAATCGCCGGTATTGCGCGTTCCTGTGTACGGGCCGGCGTTTTAACGACGCGGCGCGTTACAGTCGCTGTTTTCGCCGGAATGACGCGCTCTTGCGTCGATGCCGGTGTTTTAACAACGCGGCGTGTGACCTGACGGGTCTGCGCCGGAACTGTGCGTTCCTGTGTTGAGGCAGGGCGGTCAACAACGCGGCGTGTAACCTGCTTGGTTACGGCCGGAACTGTACGCTCTGCTGTACGGGCAGGTGTCTTGATACGGCGACGGGTTTCCGTCTTCGTAACCGCCGGGATTGTCCGTTCCTGCGTAGAGGCAGGGCGGTCAACAACGCGACGTGTGACAGTCTGTGTTTTCGCTGGAATGACGCGCTCTTGCGTAGAGGCAGGGCGGTCAACGACGCGGCGTGTAATCTGCTTGGTGACAGCAGGCACAACACGTTCGATGACTTTAGCTTCTTCGGCCACAACGCGTGTGGTTTCAGTGCCCATGCGCTGTGCATAGTCACCGCCGAGAAGACGTCCGCCGACAAAGTTACCGGCCGAGTCATACAGACCGCGGGCAGATTTGTTGCCGTTGGCATCAAAGCCGCCGATACCGTTTGCACCGGCGCGGCTGAGCAGGGACGCCAAAGACTTGCCGCCCGGCAGCGTTGCACGGTCCAGAAGACCGAGGCGAGCCGCTTCGGAAAGCGTCATAGAGCGAGCTGCCTGATCAACAACACGGCGCGTGATGGTTGATGTCTGGGCCGGAACCGCAACTTCTTGAACAGTTGCAGGGCGGTCGACAACACGCTTCGTGATGGCTTTGGTAACAGCCGGGATCTGACGCTCTGTTGTGCGCGCAGGAGCGACAAGCACCTGTTTGGTGATTGTTTTGTACTGCGGCGGGATTTCAACGCGGCAAAGAATTTCGCCGGTGTTGGTCACAACCGTACCTGTTGATTCAATGGTTTCTTCGCGAACGCCGTTAAAGACAGTGAACTGCTGTGGCTGGTTGATGTTGACAACTGTACCGCCGTCCTGCGTGAGGTTTCTTGTGCCGGAAGCTGCAGACTGGATAGCCTGTGAACCCGGTTTCCACTCAACGCGACCCGGTGCAACCAGAACCAGCTCTGAGCGTGGTTCATAACGGGCAGGGATCACATCGATCTCTGTAGAGGCCGGCTTAACAACGATTTGCTCTGTGACCGTGCGGTATGTTGCAGGGACAGCGCGCAGTTGCGTTGAGGCTTCTTGCGTTACGACAGTTTCAGTGACTGTGCGGTAGCTGGCAGGAATGACAACCATTGGGTCAGACGCTTCCTGAGCAACATAGCTGCGGCTTTGCGTGGCAAAACGGGCAGGCTGAGCCACATATTCAACCGTCTCGGGCTGAACAATGACAGTTTCAGTTACAGTGCGGAATGTCGCCGGAATTGTAACCAATTCAGTTGACGCTTCCTGAACAACAACAGTCTCAGATACTGTTTTGTACGTCGCAGGGACAGAGACGAGCTCTGTAGAGGCTTCCTGAACAACAACAGTTTCGGAGTATGTTTCATACTCAGCAGGGATGCTGACATACTCGGTTGTTGCAGGCTGGACGACAATAGTCTCAGTGACGTTCTTGAACGTCGCCGGGATTGTGACCAGCTCTGTAGACGCTTCGCGTGAAACAACAGTTTCAGTCACGGTCTCATAAGTTGCCGGGATTGATACCAGCTCTGTAGAGGCTTCCTGAACAACGACAGTTTCAGACACAGTCTCGAAAGTCGCCGGGATTGTGACCAGTTCGGAAGAAGCTTCCTGAACGACAACAGTTTCGGCGTATGTCTCATATTCTGCAGGGACAGTAACGTATTCAACAGTTTGCGGCGTAACCACGACTGTCTCTGTGACGTTTTTGTAGGTTGCAGGGATAGAAACCAGCTCTGTGGACGCTTCCTGAGCGACAACAGTTTCAGTCACAGTCTCAAACGTGGCCGGGATTGTGACCAGCTCAGTTGTGGCGTCTTGGACAACAACAGTCTCTGTGACTGTTTTATATGTCGCCGGGATGGAAACCATCTCAGAGGAGGCTTCCTGGACAACAACGGTTTCAGACACAGTCTCGAAGACAGCCGGAACAGTCTCATAAGCAACCGTTTGCGGCGTTACAACAACAGTCTCAGTGACAGTTTCGAATGTGGCAGGGATTGTAACCAGCTCTGTAGACGCTTCCTGAACCACAACAGGCTCTTGAACAGTCTCGTAAGTCGCCGGGATTGTGACGTAATCAACAGTCTGCGGCGTAACCACAACCGTTTCAGTCACAGTCTCAAATGTTGCCGGGATCGTCACCAGCTGGGTTGAGGCTTCCTGAACAACAACAGTCTCTGTGTATGTTTCGTATTCGGCCGGAACTGTGACGTAATCAACAGTTTGTGGCGTCACAACGATTGTCTCAGTGACGTTCTTGTATGTGGCAGGGATTGTGACCAGCTCTGTGGACGCTTCCTGAACCACAACAGGCTCTTGAACAGTTTCATAGACCGGCGGGATAGAAACGTACTCGACAGTTTGCGGCGTAACCACAACGGTCTCTGTAACAGTTTCAAATGTTGCCGGGATTGTGACCAGCTCTGTGGACGCTTCCTGAACCACAACAGGTTCTTGAACAGTCTCGTAAGTGGCCGGAATTGTCACATAATCAACAGTTTGCGGCGTAACCACAACAGTTTCAGTGACGTTTTTATAGGTCGCCGGGATTGAGACAAGCTCAGTCGACGCTTCCTGAACAACAACAGTTTCTGTATATGTTTCGTACTCAGCCGGCACTGTGACGTAGTCAACAGTTTGCGGCGTTACAACAACAGTTTCAGTCACTGTTTCGTATGTGGCAGGGATCGTCACCAGCTCTGTAGAGGCTTCCTGAACAATGACAGGCTCCTGAACAGTCTCGTAAACAGCCGGTACAGAGATGTACTCAACAGTTTGCGGCGTTACGACGATCGTTTCAGCAACAGTCTCAAAAGTCGCCGGAATAGTCACCAACTCTGTGGAGGCTTCCTGAACAACAACAGGCTCTTGAACCGTCTCGTAAGTGGCCGGGATTGTGACATAGTCAACAGTCTGCGGCGTCACGACAACCGTTTCAGTCACTGTCTCGAATGTTGCCGGAATTGTGACCATTTCAGTCGACGCTTCCTGAACAACAACGGTCTCTGTGACGGTCTCGTAAGTGGCCGGAATTGTGACATAGTCAACAGTTTGCGGCGTGACGACGATGGTCTCAGTGACGTTTCTGTAAGTCGCCGGGATTGAAACGAGCTCAGTCGAGGCTTCCTGAACAACAACAGTTTCAGTGACAGTCTCATAGGTCGCCGGAATGGAGACATACTCAACGCCTGCGGGCTGAACAACGATGGTTTCAGTGACATTTTCATAAGTCGCCGGGATTGTGACCAGATCTGTAGAGGCTTCCTGAACAACGACAGGCTCCTGAACAGTTTCATAAGTCGCCGGGATTGTGACGTAATCAACAGTTTGCGGCGTAACTACAACCGTTTCAGTCACTGTCTCAAATGTTGCCGGAATTGTGACAAGCTCAGTGGACGCTTCTTGAACGACAACAGTCTCAGAATATGTCTCATATTCGGCAGGAACTGTAACATAATCAACGGTTTGCGGCGTAACCACAATCGTTTCTGTAACAGTTTCAAATGTCGCCGGAATAGTCACCAACTCGGAAGAGGCTTCCTGAACAACAACAGTCTCTGTGTAAGTTTCGTACTCAGCCGGGATCTGAACATATTCAGTGGTCGCAGGCTGAACAACGACAGTTTCTGCAACCGTTTTATAAGTCGCCGGGATGGAGACCATCTCTGAAGAGGCTTCCTGTACAACAACGGTTTCAGTCACCGTCTCATAAGTGGCCGGAATAGTGACCAGCTCTGTAGACGCTTCCTGAACAACAACGGTTTCAGCAACAGTCTCATATACAGGCGGGATTGTGACCAGCTCTGTAGAGGCTTCCTGAACAACAACAGTTTCAGCAACAGTTTCGTATGTCGCCGGGATTGAAACGTAGTCTACGGTTTGGGGGGTAACCACGACTGTTTCAGTCACGTTTTCAAATGTTGCCGGAATAGTCACCAGCTCTGTAGAGGCTTCCTGAACAACAACGGTCTCTGTGACAGTGCCGTAAGTCGCCGGGATTGTGACGAGCTCAGTGGCAGCGTCCTGAACAACAACTGTTTCAGAAACAGTTTCGAATGTCGCCGGGATTGTGACCAGCTCTGTGGAGGCTTCCTGAACAACAACAGTCTCTGCAACAGTCTCATAGACGGCAGGAACAGTTTCGTAAGTGACAGACTGCGGCGTGACAACAACGGTCTCGCTGACAGTTTCAAATGTCGCCGGAATAGTGACCAGCTCGGTTGACGCATCCTGAACAACAACAGTTTCAGTCACTGTGCCGTAGGTCGCAGGGATTGTAACCAGCTCAGTTGTGGCGTCTTGGACGACAACTGTACGTGTTTCCGTACCGTAAACCGGCGGAATTGTCTGATATTCAACAGTCGCAGGCTGAACAACGATAGTTTCAGTCTCTGTGCCGTAGACAGCCGGGATAGCAACCAGCTCTGTCGACGCTTCCTGAACAACAACAGTTTCAGTTACTGTGCGGAAAGAGGAAGACATCGCGCCCGATGTGCCGCCGGAGTAAGAGTAGGAGTTGACTGCATTACGATTGACGATGTTGCCGCTCAGGCCAACAAGGTTACCGCTTGTGTCGAGTGAACCGACGCGGCGACCGTTTGCACCATATACAGCCATGTCTGAATCGACGCGGTAATTCGAGTTACCGACGCGCAGCATAGTAGAGACAGAAGAGTTAGCACCGATAAGCGTGACAGGGTTGACCGCGCCGCGGGCAATCATATTGCCGCTTGTGCCGACAATATTGCCGTCTTGGTCAATTGTGCCGATACGGGCGCCTGATGCATTGCGAACTGCGCGCGATGAATCAACACGATACTCTGTACCGCCGATTGTCAGCGTGATCGCACCGTTGCCAGGAACCAAGCGAGCGCCTGAGCCGGCACCGACAGGAACGATCTCAAAGCTGGCTTCCTGAACCAGAACGCGCTCTGTGACCGTTTCGAAACGGGCAGGGATCTTGGTGATCCGCTCAGAAGCAGGCTTCGATACGATCCGCGTGCTTGATGTTTCGTAAGTCGCCGGAACAATAACCCGTGCGTAACATTCGCCCGGCAGTGCATTCGCCGGCGGAAGTTCTTGCGCTATCGTTGGCGACGCGATTGCGACGACACTAGCGGCTAGTAGTAGAGTGCGTTTCATATTGAAAACCCCCATGGTTCACTCGAATAAAAAAACCACGCACGCAGGATTGCGCGCATAATTACTGATAACCTAACAAGAAGTTAATCTAAAAGCTAGGCGTTAATGCGTTGATAGGACATATTTTGTCAAATTCAACAGCAAAGTTTATCATAGGCGAAAAGGTCTCCAAAAAGACGCTTTAGCGGCGTATAACAAAGGCTTGTCGCCTTCGCTGTCACCATACGCTTCTACGATTTCATAAGGCATTTGCCCCATTTCTGCCCTAATTCGGGCTGTTTTCCCTTTTCCCCACACATTTCGGCCCTTTAGCTCTCCTGTCAGGCGTCCGTTGGCTGTTTCCAGCTGTGTGGCGAAGACTGTCTTTATGTTCTGCGATTTGGCCCAAGGATGCAGGTAATGCTCGATTGAGGCCGACACTATATAAAGTGCGGCGTTTTGCGCCTTAAGCTCATCAAGGCGTTTTTGCGCGAGCGGGCGCACGAGCGCGGGAATGACATCAGCAGCGAACGAATCAGCGCGGGCCTGAACTTTGGCGGCGCTGTGCCCTTTGAAAAACCGGCGCATGACGCGGCGTTTGACTTCCGTGCGATCAATGACCTTCAGGCCGTATAAGGCAAAATGAGGCAGGAGGCTGATAATCTTGGCGCCCCAAATGACCGGCCCCTGATAGTAACGCAGGAAAAGCGCCAGCGTATCTTTCGTCGTAATTGTCCCGTCAAAATCAAACGCGTATATTTGAACGGGCTCGGTGATTGGCTTTTCGGACATGGAAATAATGACAACTTCGTAAGGTTCGGATTTGCTCTGGCCTGATTTGCATGAACTGTAAATGAATAGGTAAATTTTGGCGAGTTTGATTGCACCAAACTATAAACATGCTTACCCCTGCCTTAATCATCAAAACATATGGCAAGGCTTGACGGCCTCGGAGACTTTTATGCGCGTAAAACACTTTCTAATCGCTTCAATGACAGCTTTGGCGGCGGCGGCCTGTCAAGGCAACCCTCCCGGTCCGGTGGATTTTGCCCATCAGGCGAGTGATTTGAAGCCTGATGAAGATGTTGTCTTTGGTAAGCTGGAAAACGGGCTGCGTTATGCGGTCATGCAAAACAATACGCCCACGCAGACGGCGGCAATTCGGATGCGGTTTGACACCGGCTCTTTAAACGATGTTGACGGCACGCAAGGCCTTGCTCATTTCTTGGAACATATGGCGTTTAACGGCTCCGAGAATATTCCGGAAGGCGAGATGACCAAAACGCTCGAGCGTTACGGTCTGGCCTTTGGCGCTGACACGAATGCTTACACAAGCTTTGACGAGACGGTCTATCAGCTTGATCTGCCGGAGGTGAATGAGGAGATGTTCGACGTCACGCTGAAAATTATGCGCGAGACAGCTTCTAATCTGACTCTGGATCAGGGGGCCATTGACCGCGAACGCGGCGTTGTTCAATCGGAAAAGCGCAATCGGGACTCCCCGGGCTATCGCGCGCAGATTGCCAATCTGGAATTTTTCCTCGATGAGAGCCGCATTATCTCTAACCTGCCGATCGGGACGGATGAAAGCTTGGCGTCTGTCAATAAGCCCGAGTTCGAAACCTATTATAATGGGCATTACCGTCCCGAAGAGGTGTTTCTTGTTATCGTCGGTGATTTTGAGCCGGATTTCGCGGTATCTAAGATTAAGGCGTATTTCAGTGACTGGACCGGCGTTGGCGAAGCTTTGCCGGACATTCCCCCCGGAAGCAGCGTCAAACAGGGCTTAAAGGTCGGCTATTTCTCCGACCCGGATGTCTCAACCTCCCTTGAAATCGGCGTAATGCGCCCGTTCGAGCGCGAACGAGACAGCGCGCAAACCCGCCGCGCAAAGCTTGTTGAAAATCTCGGCAATGCCATGCTCAACCGCCGCCTTCAAACAATTGTGTTGTCCGGTGATGCGCCGTTCATTACAGCAAGCGCGAGCAGCTATGACCTTTACGGCGCGGCCGAAGCCACTTCGCTTAACATGACGGCCTCGCCCGGTAAATGGGAAGAGGCGCTGGCCGCCGGCGAGCAGGAAGTGCGCCGCGCCCTGACTTACGGATTCTCTGAGGCCGAACTGGACGAGCAGGTCGCTAATTACCGTAAGGGCCTGCAAGTCGCTGTTCAGACAGCCCCGACGCGCCGCACACGCGGCTTGGCCAATGCCCTCACGGCCGCTTTCAGCAGCGAGCGCGTATTCACCACGCCGCAAAGCGCGCTTGAACGATTTGAGGCGGCTATCCCGAACATAACCCTCGATGAAATCCAAGATGCCTTCAAAGCGCAATGGAAAGGCGTTGAAGAACCGCTGATATGGCTGACGACGGAAAGTCCCGTTGATAATGCCGAAGCCGTCATCACAGCCGCCCTGAGAAACAGCCAAGCGGTACCGGTTGATAAGCCGGCAGTCATGGAAAAGGCTGAGTTTGCTTACACAGACTTTGGCACGCCGGGCGAAGTCGTGTTCAAAGACGTTATTGAGGATACGCAGATTACCCGCGTTAAATTTGCCAATAACGTCATGCTCAACATCAAAAAGACCGATTTTGATAAGGACAGTATTGCGATTGCCGCAAGCTTTGGCGGCGGGACGCTGTCTTTGCCCAAAGACAACCCGCACGTTCAGCAATTAGCAAGCTATGCGGTCACGGCAGGCGGGCTTGAGGCGCACACTAATGACGAGCTGTCACGCATCATGGCGGGCAAAACCGTCGGCGCTAACTTTGGCGCCGGTACGCAGCGTTTTGTCATATCCGGGAGTACAGTGCCTGACAATCTGACGGATCAGCTGAATCTGATGACAGCGTATTTCGTCGCGCCCGGTTTTCGCGAAGATGCAGAGCCGCGCTATGATAATTATATCAAGGGCTGGTATCCGACCTTGGACAGTACCCCCGGCGGGGTGGCGCAGCGCGATATTGCGCGCCTGATCCGCAGCGGAGACGAGCGCTTCGGTATCCCGTCCCTGGACGATATTATTGCGCCGACCATGGCAGATGTGAAAGCTTGGGTGAAGCCGGCCCTGATATCGGGACAGCTGGAAATCGGCGTTGTCGGTGATGTGGATGTGCAAACTGTTATTGACGAAATTGCGCGCACATTCGGAGCCTTGCCGACCCGCGATGACAGCACGCCGGATTATGCGGAAGCGCGTAAGCTGACGTTTCCCAAAGGCACAAAGACGCCTGTGACGCTGACCCATGAAGGCGAGTCCAACCGCTCGCTGCTTCGTGTGTATTGGCCCGCGCCGGATGGCAGCGATATTATGCGGGATCGCAAGCTGAATATGCTTGACCGCGTCTTTGGTTTGCGTCTTTTGGATGAGGTGCGGGAGAAGGCCGGGGCAGCTTATTCACCGAGCGCGTTTAACTATAATGCGGATGCCTTTGAGGGTTACGGCTATCAGGCTGTATCATTGGATCTTGCGCCCGAAGACATCAGTGCAATGATCAAATTGACCGGCGAATTGGCCGATGATTTTAAAGCCGGAAATTTCACGCAGGATGAATTTGATCGCGCCATGAAGCCGACCTTAGAGTCGCTTGAAGAATCTTTGGAGAGTAATCGTTATTGGATGAGTCTGGTCGACAGCGCGCAGACTGATGACGATTATATTAATCACCGCAGCCGCGATGAGGCCTACCGGTCTATGACACTCGATGACCTGAAGCCGCTGGCCGCTCAAATCTTTGACAACTCTAAAGCTTACAAGGTGCAGATATTGCCTGAGAACTAGGGCGCCCCGCTTTTACTTCACGTTAACCATAAAACTGTCAGAGCGCCCCTGTTTGATACAGAGGCGCTTTTTTGGCACTGCGCTCGCATCGACAGCTTCGAAACGTCCCAAAAGGACCAAAACGGAGCAGATTATGTTAATGCCAAGTAAAACTGAGACAGCCGGATTTACCCGCCGGTTCATTGAAAATACCGACGGTAATTTTGCCATGATGAGCGGAGTTGCCACCATGGTTTTAGTGCTGGCTGTGGGGCTTGCTGTAGACACCGCTTTATTGCGCAAAACCCGCGCTGACATGCAGGCCTCAGCTGACGTTATCTCACTGGCTGTGGCTAAAGAAGAAATCAGTGATCGCAGCGAAATGATCGCCGCCGGGGACGCATTTTTAGATGCCCGCTTCGGACAGCATAATATCGCCGTGACTGACGCGCGCAAGGTCGGGGACAAGTATGAAATCGCGCTCAATACAACGGCGAATACCGTGTTTATGCAGATTTTGAACAGGCGCTCTGTTGATATATCTGTCACCTCGCAAACGACCTATGAGCGTCTGAATTTGGACTTGGCCTTAGTGCTCGATAATACGGGGTCCATGAGAGGCAATAAGCTGGCCGCTTTGAAGACGGCTTCAAATACGCTGGTTGATACGCTGCTCGACGGAAAACCGGCGGCTGCGGGCACGCAAATCGGGCTGGTGCCATTTGCGCAATGGGTCAATGTCGGCGACCAATATGCATCGCAAAACTGGCTCGATCAACGGGGACGATCGCCGCAAAATCAGACCTATTTTGACAGTCCGGTCAGCCGGTTTGATCTCTATGCCGGGCTGGGTGTGAAATGGAACGGCTGCGTTGAAAACCGCCTCCCGCCTTATGATATCGATGATACGCCTGCCGATCCGGCCAACCCGTCAACCCTGTTCCAGCCTGCGTTTCATCCGGATATGGCCGATACGGCTTCCGACAGTTACACATATCTGGCTGATAATTCGGGCGGAAATGCAGTCATGCGTCTGAGGTCTGCCGGCAAATACGCAGCGGCGCTGCCTGCAGGCAGTCAGGGCCCTGCCTATGCCGTTGATACATCGTGCAGCGATGATCGCAGAAAGCTTACGCCGCTGACAAATAATAAGCGCACAATCAAACGCGCTATCAACAATATGTACGCCCAAGGCTACACAAATATCGCCAATGGTGCGGCATGGGGCTTTCGCGCCGTTTCGCCGAATGCGCCATTTACCCAGGGCCGGTCTTACGCGGATAAAAAGACGCAAAAAGCGATGGTCATTTTGACGGACGGAAAGCAGACAATCGGCGGCCCCAAGGGCGGGTTTGCATCCGGCTATACACCGTTCGGCTTCCTCGGTGAGCCCGCAGTCAACGGCAAGACGCGCCTGACAGGAGGCAGTGCCAAAGCGGCTCTTGACGCCAAGCTTCTGGATGTTTGCGCGGCGGCGAAAGCCAAAGGCATTCTGGTTTATACCATCACATTTGAGCTTGATGATGCCGGGACCAAGCAGACGATGCTGCAATGCGCGAGCACGCCCGGCATGTATTTTGACGCTAAGCAAGCGTCAGAGCTGACGCCGGCATTTAAGAAGATTGCTGCCAGCTTAGGCGAACTAAGAATTAGCGGTTAAGCTGCTGAATACATTAAGAAAAAGGCCGCTCATTGAAGCGGCCTTTTTTATTAGATTTAAAGATTTTCAAGCAGTTCCATACGGAAAATCAAAACAGCATTGGGCGGAATTCCGGGCCCGCCGCGCTCGCCGTAAGCCAAGTTTGGCGGCACATAAAGCGTCCACTCATCACCCGGGCTCATCATGCCCAAAGCTTCTACCCAGCCTTTGATCAGGCGATCACTTGGGAAGCGTGCCGGCTCGCCGCGCTCGTAAGAGCTGTCAAAAACCGTGCCGTCGATAAGCTTGCCTTCATAATGGACTTTGACCATTTGGCCCGGCGCAGGCGAATTGCCCGGATTTTTGCTCGCCGTATTGACGGAGTATTGAAGTCCGGAGGGCAGGGTAATGACGTCGGGACGCGCGCCGTTTGCTTTTAACCACCGCTCTGCCTCTATGGCGGATGTGGACGGGGTCATCTCTTTGGCTTTGTCTTTAACGTCATTCATCGTGTCTGCTGCTTTATCCTTGGCCTTATTTGCCATAGCCTCTGCTTCGGCTTTGGCGGCGTCGACCGCCTTGTTTGTATCCGCTTTCCCGCAGGCGGTCAGGCCCATTAAGCTTGCGCCCAGCAGCGCGGCTGTAAAAATTCTCATGTCAGTCTCCGTTATAGATACGCCTTGATTGACGCCTATTTTGATTTGTCCAAGTCTGTATTTAAAGGTCTTAAAGGGCGAATTTTAAGCGTTTTCAAGCTTGGCATCCCATTCGCCTTTCGACGCCAAACCGTTCATCCGCGCCCGATGATTAAAGGCTTTTTGCGCGGCATCGTAATTTTTCTCGTCGCCTTTCCAGGCAAACAGGGCGGATTGTTGCAGGGCGCGGCCATAGGAATAGGTGATATTCCATGTGAAATTGCCGATTTTGTTGATCATATCCAGATGCGCTGTTGCGACCTCATTGTCCTGCCCGCCTGACAGGAAGGCAATACCGGGAACAGAGCTTGGTACAGTGTCTTTTAAGACTTTGATCGTGCGCGTCGCTACCTCTTCAATCGACGGCTGCGTCGGACATTTTTTGCCGGCGACCACCATGTTCGGTTTTAAGATTGTACCTTCGAGCTTAACGCCTTGCTCATAAAGCTCTGTAAACAGAGAGTTCAATACAATCTCGGTCACCTCGTGACAGCGCTCAACACTGTGATGCCCGCCCATAAGGACTTCCGGCTCGACGATCGGCACAATATTGGCTTCCTGACACAGCGCGGCATAGCGGGCTAAAGCTTGATTATTGGCTTTTATCGCGCCGCGAGACGGCGTGCGTTTTACCATCTGCTCAGGCGGCGAAATTTCAATAACAGCGCGCCATTTGGCAAACCGTGCGCCTAATTCATAATATTCCGCCAGACGCTCGCGCAGCCCGTCCAGACCTTGCGTGATCGTTTCCCCGGGACGGCCGGCCAGCGGCGTCGTGCCGGCGTCAACTTTTATGCCCGGTATGGAATCTTGTGCATTAATTAAATCGACCAAAGATGTGCCGTCAGCGGCGCGCTGGCGAATGGTTTCATCGTATAAAATAACACCTGAGATATGGTCCTGCATGGCTTTGTCAGTTCGAAACAGCATTTCGCGCCAATCCCTGCGCTTGCTTTCCGTCGATTCGACATTGATGGAGTCAAAGCGTTTTTTGATTGTGCCGGTACTTTCATCGGCGGCTAAAATGCCTTGTCCGGGCGTGACCATTTTGACGGCAATCGCGTTTAGCGCTTCGATATCCATAATTTTTCTCACTGTTATGCGGCCAAGACACGGACCGTTTCCAGGCAACAATAGTCCGGATATGCGTCTGACATCTAGGTCTGTTTTAAAATTTCTACGCCGGGCAGCGGTTTGCCCTCCATCCATTCCAGAAAAGCGCCGCCGGCCGTCGAAATAAAGGTAAACATGTCCGCGGCGCCGGCATGTTTAAGCGCGGCAACTGTATCACCGCCGCCGGCAACGGCAATCAAGCCGGCCTCTTTCACGCGGCGGCCCGCATATTGCGCGGCCTCAACTGTAGCCGTATCAAACGGTACCATTTCAAACGCGCCCAGAGGCCCGTTCCAAATAAGCGTTTTTGCCCGGTCAATCGCATCCGCGAGCTGCTCGACCGTTTGGTTGCCGGCGTCCAGTATCATCTCATCCGGCGCAACATCATCAAGGCCGCAAACGCGGTGCGGCGCGTGCGCGGCGAAGTCTTTGGCGACAACCACGTCCACAGGCAACAGCACGCTGCAATTGGCTTTCTTGGCCGCGTCCATGATTTTTAGGGCGAGCGGCTTTAAGTCATGCTCACACAGGGATTTGCCCACATCATGGCCCAGCGCGGCGAGGAAGGTGTTTGCCATGCCGCCGCCGATTGCCAGCGCGTCCAGCTTCGTCACTAAGTTTTGCAGTAAGTCAATTTTGGTCGACACTTTTGCCCCGCCGACGACGGCCAGCACAGGAGATTTCGGATGTTCCAGCGCTTGGGACAGGTGATCCAGTTCCCGCGCCATAGACAGGCCGGCGCATGACGGCAAGATACGGCCAATGCCTTCTGAGGACGCCTGGGCGCGGTGGGACGCCGAAAATGCGTCATGGACAAATACATCGCCAAGGGCTGCTAAGGCTTGCGCAAAACCGGAATCGTTATCGGTTTCCTCGCTGTGAAAGCGCGTGTTTTCCAGCAGCAGCACATCGCCCGACGTCAAGTCCTGCGCCTTGGCTTTCGCGTCTGCGCCCACACAGCTGTCGGCAAAGGCGACCGGTGACCCGAGAAGCTCGGCCAGCGGGGCCGTTAAAAAGCCGAGCGACATGGTCGGCTCGACTTTGCCTTTCGGACGGCCGAAGTGAGACATCAATATAATTTTCGCGCCTTTGTCTTGCAGCGCCTTAATCGTCGGGACCGCTGCACGCAGGCGCGTATCGTCGGATATGCCGCCGCCATCATTGACGGGAACGTTGAAATCAACGCGGACCATCGCAGTTTTTCCGGCAAAATTAATATCTTCAAGGCGTGTAAAATCGACCATGGGGCAGGGCTCTTATATTGGGGTTAGTGTTGCGCGCAGACTTACGCTTTTGCCATAGCGCGTGCAACGTCAATCATACGATTGGCAGAGCTTCATATTTGGCGCCAAAGGGCCGGCCGGGCCGGTTTTGAGGTTAAAGTGCCGCTTGACAGCGCCGTCTTGCGCGTTTGCCCGGCCAAGCATCGTTAATATTTCCTTGGCGCGCGCGGTAAGTTGCGGCATTAAGTTACATTATGAGTACAGATTCGTCATATACTTCTACTTCGGGGCAAACATTAAGCGTATCGCAGGCAGCGAATCGGTTGCAGGATGCCATTAAATCTCTGGAAGGTGCGCTGACGCCTATGGCAAGCCGGCTCAAAGCGCTGGAAGCCGGTAGTGAAGAGGCCTCAACCCTTCAGGAAGACCGCGCGCGATTGGCACGCGAACTGGATGATGCCAAAGCGCTCAACGCGCAGCACGCCACTAAAGAAGCGCAGTGGGAACAGACGGAAAAAGAATTTTCTGAACTGGCCGGTGAAACCATGGCAGAGCTGGACGCCGTTATTCGCCAAGTACAGCACGCACTCGGTCAGGGCGGGGGGAGCGCGTAATGGCGAAAGTCAGTCTTGAGATTAACGGGCGCAAATATGCGTTGGGCTGTGATGACGGCGAGGAGCCGCGCCTGACAAAGCTGGGCAATGCGCTGGATACGCGCGTGCGAGAACTTGCTGATCAATTCGGTCAGATCGGCGATTTACGCCTTCTGGTGATGGCGGGCATCACAATGACCGACGAAATTGCAGAAATGCAGGCGGGCATAGATCAACAGGCTGAAGCCATGACGGCAGAGGTGCGCAGAGACGCTGAGACCGCGCGCCGCTCTGCCGCGCAAAGCGAAATTGATGCAGCCAATGCGCTGTCGGATGCGGCAAAACGCATTGAAAAGCTGGCGTTAAAACTTTCCGGCCAATAAGCCGCGAACAAATATCGGCTTTTAACTTGTTTATCGGGCGCGCCCGCTCCACATAAGCTTCGGCGGTTCCTGCGGGCCAAGTGAGACACACTTTTCCACCGGACCTTAAATCAACCCTCGGGAGTTGGCTCTGTCTGAGCCGTGGCTCAGTTAACCGACGCCCACCTGTACTGCAGGTTCACGAGGATCAGATCGTGTCCACGGGTTCTGTGGGGCCGCCACCTTTACTCCGACATGAATGTAATTTGTAAGACAGGCCTAAGTGTCATCTTATAGTTGTAAAATGGCAGGTCGTTTATGGGTTTCTTAATCCATGTCCCTCATAGTCCGGTGACAAACAGGGCCCATAATGGAGTTAAGTGATGGCAGTTATTTGGACAGATGATTTTGAATCAGCGACGGGCGAAACGTCGCAAACGGGCGTGACGCGCAATGCCTCAGAGCATGCGGATACGGCTAACGGAACATATGATTCAGTTGGGGATTATTCCCTGTTGACGGACGGCATACGTCCCGGAACTTCCGGGTCGTTTCCAAACGAATTTACAGGATTTGAGGGCCTGATGCATTGGCGCGCTGAGGATTTGGACGGCATCGCGCTTCCGAATTTTACAGATGGCCGTGACACGATAGATTGGACCGGTATTGATATTTCCGGACAAACTAATCTGTCATTTTCGGGACTTTTTGCATCAAGAGCCACAGAAGTCTTTGATGCGACTGATTTTGTTCGCGTTGAAGCCAGTATTGATGGTGGCGCTTATGTCACAATCCTTCGTCTGGAAGGTGAGACGACAGGGCCGGCGAACTCGTTTTTGAGTGTTGATGCGGACAATGACGGCATCGGTGACGGAACGACCAGAATAACTGATGTATTCCAAAGCTTGAGCGCAGATATTGTGGGAACAGGCACTACGCTGGACTTGCGTCTGACATTCGCCGTGGATGCCACGACAGAAGAAGTGGGCTTTGATTTATTTGCCATTAACGGAAACGCGGCGCCGACGACGCAATTTCCCGCTCCGGCGACTTCGACCTATGTTGAACATGATGGTTCGTTGGCCTCACTGTCAGCGTTAGAGCTTACCGATGACGGCCCGAATCTGACAGGGGCGGTGATTTCTATTTCGAGTAATTATGACGCGGGGAACGACACGCTGTCATTTACGGCCGTTGACGGCATTACAATAGCAAGTAACACCGCCGGCGTTCTGACATTGACCGGAACAGCGACCGTGGCTCAGTACCAAGCCGCTATTCGCTCTGTCAGCTATGAGAACGCATTTACAACAGAAACAACGGCTTCGCGGACATTCTCTGTTACTGTTACTGACGAATCCGGTGCAGAATCCAACTCTTCCGATACAGTTGTTGATTTCCAAATCAATGAAACTATTGACGGCGGTGCGGGTGACGACGTCCTGGAAGGTGATTTCGGCACAGACATCCTGAACGGCCTTGACGGCGATGACTTCCTTGTCGGCGGTGACGGCGATGATGATTTGTTCGGCGGTCTGGGTAATGACGGGCTTCGCGGCGGCGCAGGCGCAGATGATTTGGACGGCGGCGGCGGTTTTGACCGCGTGTTCTATGCCAAAGCTCCTGCGGCTGTGACCATTGATTTGTCTGACCTCACCAACAATACAGGCGATGCGGCGGGCGATACCTACACAAGTATTGAATCGTTCTATGGCTCTGCCTTTGATGACACATTGACCGGCGATGCCGGCGATAACCGCCTCGACGGCCAAGCCGGCAATGACACCATTAACGGCGGCGACGGTGCTGATCGTCTTTACGGCGTAACCGGCGACGACATAATCGACGGACAGGACGGCGATGACGTAATCATAGCCGGCGCTGACAATGATACCGTCACCGGGGGCTTGGGCAATGATTTTGCTTTGGGCGGCATGGGCGATGACGAAATTTTCGGCAATGAGGGCAATGACAAGCTTTATGGCAATGCAGGCGATGACCTTATCGCCGGCGGCTTAGGGAACGACGTCCTTATCGGCGGCGGCGGCGCGGATGAGTTTGCAGCTTTCGGCCTTCACGGCCATAATGTGGTTATCGATTTTGAAGACGGCGTCGATAAGATTTCATATTTCGGCGGCCCGGAAGATTTTTCTGACTTGACAATTACGCAGGTCGGCGGGAACGTTTTGATTTCCTCTGCTGAAGGCGCTTTCCGCGTTGTCGCAACCCAAGTGGCAGACTTCACAGCGGATGATTTTAACTTTATCGGCCTGGTCGGCGGACCGGGAGACGGAATGTTCGGCGCGCCGGCGACTGTGGCCAATGCGCTGAAAGGCCAAAGCGCCGTTTACGATGTTGCGGCCCTTGACGACGACATGTCCGTTGATGGCGGCCTTGATTCTGCACTGTTTGACATTGGCGGCTAGATAGCTTTGCTTCGCCGTGCTACGGCGCGGGCATGAATATAGCTTTTCAAAAAACACGCGCGCGCGCAGCCGGTAAGGCCGCGCGCGCGTCTTGCCCTGTGCCGGGCGCCGGGGCCGAGCTGATTAAGCATTGGCCGGCCGGGGCCATGCGCGGCCTGTCTGTGGCCGGGTTTTGGCCGATTAAAGACGAAATCGATGTGCGCCCTTTATTGCACGCGCTGATGGACGCCGGGCAGGCGGTCTGCCTGCCGCGTATTGTGCGCAAAGCCCATCCGCTGGAATTTCGGCAATACGCCCCCGGCGATACGCTCAAAGCCGGGCCTTACGGCACGGCGGAGCCGTATAAAACTGCGCCATTAATGACGCCCGATATTGTGCTGCTCCCGCTGCTCAGTTTTACCGATGACGGCAAGCGCTTGGGCTATGGCGGCGGGTTTTATGACCGAACCCTTGCGGCCCTGCGCGCCGGCGGCGACGTTTTGGCCTGCGGCGTCGCCTATGCAGGGCAGCAATGCTCTGATATTCCCACGGACCAATATGACCAAAGGCTGGATGCTATTCTGACTCCGTCCGGCTTTAGAAAGTTTTAGACCATGCGATTTGCTTTTTTTGGCGATGTTGTCGGCCGTGCCGGCCGCAAAGCTGTTACTGCCCACGTTCCGGCGCTGCGCGAGCAATTGAAACTGGATGCCGTTATCGTCAATGGCGAGAACGCCGCGGGCGGGTTCGGGATTACGGAAAAAACGGCCAACGAAATGTTTGATTGCGGCGTTGATGTTATCACGCTGGGTAATCACAGTTTTGATCAGGCCGAAACCCTGACCTATATCGACCGCGAGCCGCGTCTGCTGCGCCCGGCCAACTATCCCAAGGGGCTCTTCCCGGGCAAAGGGGCCAATCTTTATGATGTTGGAGGCTATCAGCTCTTGGTCGTGAACGTACAGGGACGTGTGTTCATGGACGCGCTGGATGATCCGTTCGTCGCTGTGGACGCAGAGATTGCCGCTGCTCCGCTGGGCCATGTGGCGGACGCCATTATTATCGACATTCATGCCGAGGCTACGTCAGAGAAAATGGCGATGGGCCATGCCTGTGACGGCAAAGTCTCTTTGGTGGTCGGCACACACCAACACGTCCCGACTGCGGACGCGCAAATCCTGCCTGAAGGCACGGCCTATCAAACAGATGCCGGCATGTGCGGTGATTACGACAGCGTTATCGGCATGGAAAAAGACGAGCCTGTGCGCCGCTTCACCACGCGCCGCCGCTCCGGACGGTTTGAGACGGCGGGCGGTGAGGGGACGGCTTGCGGAGTCTTTGTTGAGACCGGAAAAGATGGGCTGGCCTTGCGCGTAGAGCCTATCCGTATCGGCGGCCGTTTGTCCCGGTCGGTTCCGCAAATCTGACGCAGTCTGCATTTAGGGCTATGCAGGCGGACCGATTTGCAATAATCGGTATATAGATTTGGTCTGCCGGGTTTGGGGATCTCGATGATGAGACGTTTGTTTTTAAATTGCAGTGCGATGGCTCTTTGCGGCATAGCCGTTTTGGCGGCTTGTGGCGGCGGTGGCGGTGGCAGCAGCAGTTCTTCAAACGCAAATGCGGGGTCCGGCGCGCAGGACATCACGACGCTCGCCAATCAACCGCCTGTTTTTGCATCGGCGTCTGTCGCCACAACGCCTGAAAACACCTTGGACGGATTTTATACGGCGCTGGCGAGCGACCCTGAGGGACAAGCGATGACTTTGGATAAGGCGGCCGGTTTTGACGGCGCTTTTTTCTCATTTGATGCGCAAACCGGGCTGTTATCGCCGGCAGGCGCGTTTGATTATGAAAGTCCTGCTGATCAAAACGGCGATAATGTCTATGAGATAAAGTTCATCGCCGAAGATGCGGCGGGTGATCAGACCATCCACATGCTCGCTGTAACGGTCACGGATATAAACGACGATAACGCCTACGGCCTGAACCCCAATGTTCCGCCCGGGCAAAATTTTGACCTTCTTGATTGGAAAATTCAGCTCCCCATTAACAGCTCCGGCGGGCTCAGCGGTATCAGCACGCAGGTCGATGAATGGAACATGGACGATTACGAGAGTGAATATTTCTTCACCGGCCCTGATGGCGGCATGGTGTTTATCTGCCCGGCCGTCGGCGCGAAGACGTCGGCGAATACAAGCTATTCGCGCACCGAGCTGCGCGAAATGCTGCGGCGGGGTGACAGGTCAATTTCAACGCATACAAAAAGCGCGCCTGCGCCTGATACAGATACGCCCAACGGTAATAACTGGGCTTTTTCAAGCGCGCCGCAATCAGCCCAAGACAGCGCCGGCGGTGTCGATGGCACGCTGCGGGTGACAATGGCTGTTAACCGCGTGACAACCACCGGGGAAACTTATCAGCAGGGGCGGGTCATTATCGGGCAAATCCACGCCAAAGATGACGAGCCGATACGGCTGTATTATCGCAAGCTGCCCGGCAATACTCACGGGACGATTTACGCAGCGCATGAACCGGCTGGTGAGGATGATATCTACTATAACATCATAGGCGGGCGCAGCAGTTCAGAGCCTAATCCGCCGAGCGGCATTATGCTGGACCAAATCTTCACTTACGAAATCGATGTGAACGGTAATCTGATGGATGTCGAGATTGTCAAAGATGGCGCCGTTATCGGCTCAACGCAGATTGATATGACCGGCAGCGGTTACGATGTGGCTGATGATTATCACTATTTCAAAGCCGGGCTTTACCACGTCAATAATTCCGCTGACTTAGGCGATGACGCTCAACTTACAATTTATGAGCTTGAGAACAGCCATGACGGATATCCGTTTTAAAGCCCGATTATAGCCTAATCTGATACAAACCTTGCCCCCGCGCGTCCGGCCCGCTAAACAGCGCGCTTACAGAGATTCATGACGGGAGTTACCCATGGCAGGCCATTCAAAATGGGCAAATATTCAGCATCGTAAAGGGCGGCAGGATAAGCTGCGCTCAAAGCTGTTTTCCAAGCTCGCAAAAGATATTGCGATTGCATCAAAGATGGGCGGCCCGGACCCGGATATGAACCCGCGTCTGCGCTTGGCGATTAACAACGCCAAGGGCCAGTCCATGCCCAAGGACAACATCAAACGCGCCGTTGATAAGGGCGCAGGCGGCGACAGTGCCGATTATCAAGAGCTGCGCTATGAAGGCTTTGGCCCGTCCGGAATCGGCATTGTGGTTGAGGTCTCAACAGACAACACCAATCGCTCGGCCATGGAAGTGCGCACGGCGTTTTCCAAAAACGGCGGCAATATGGGCGAGACAGGCTCTGTGACGTTCAGTTTTGATCAGGTCGGCGAGATTACTTATCCGCTGGATAAGGGCGATGAAGACGCCATGATGGAAGCGGCCATGGAAGCCGGAGCGGATGACGTTAAGTCTGATCCGCCCAATGAAGATGACTATGACGAGTACGAGCCTGTCCATACATTCTACACAGCCCGCGATGATCTGGGCGCTGTATCAGCCGAGCTTGAAAAGCTTTTGGGTGAAGCCAAGTCCGTCAACTTAATCTGGCGTCCCCAAAACGAAATTGATGTCCCAGACAAAGCAAAAACGGTCATGAATTTGGTCGAGGCTCTTGAAGATATCGATGACGTAAACAATGTATATCACAACATGGAAATGTCCGAGGCGGCTGAAAAAGCATTGGCTGAGGATTAGGCCCGAAAGGCGGCGCGGATTTTGCATCGCCCGCAAAGACATTCAAATTGGAGACTAAAATGGCAAAACTGAATTTTGAACATGACGGCGCGAAATATGCGGTCAAAGGAGAATGGGACGGAAACACATTCACGGCCCAAGCTTTTAAAGGCAAAAAAGAAGCGTCTGATCCGTTTTCTATCACCAAGGAAGCTAAGGGCGATATGGCCGATGACGCGGAACTGGAAGCGGTTGTTATGAATTCTGCGAAAGACGACGTCATTGCCGGGAACGGCGTGTCCGAAGCTGAATAGACGCAGCCTGATATCAAATGACAAAAGCCGCCCGTGCGATTTGCGCGGGCGGCTTTTTTAATGGCGGCATTCAGATAATGGGGGGCGCCTTGCGCGCCGCACATGCGGGCGGGTCAGATGCCGTCAAACGGCTCGCTGTCTGCCGATATTTCGTCCAGCTTAGCTTCAATGCGGCGGGTCAGATCATCCAAGCCGTTCGTCCAAGTATCTGAGGTGACAGTCGCGTAGACAGTCCCGGTGTAGCTGCCGACAATTAAAGCTTTGTAGGTCGTCGGCGCTGATGTCTCGGTCGACACTGAGGAAATCAGCCCGGCGTCATCCATGGACAGACGCCCGACAGCCTCATAGCCCGCATCAGGGCCGAAGCCGTAGATAATCGTGAAACGCTTCCCGTTTGCCGCCGCCGTCATACGGATTTCATCAATCGTGTTGCTCGCATCTTCAGGGGCGTGAATCGTGCGGTCCAGCCAATCCGGCGTAATCGGGGAGAAGTCCACCTTGCCGTTCAGACGCAGCTCAAGCTCTGCAAAGTCGCGCATATCGCTGAAGGAGGCGCGGGCCAGCTCGCCCTTACGCACTTTGGCAATGGCGAAGTTCATCGGCGCTTGAGCTGTGGCAGCAGGCGCCGGCTTTACTTGCGGGAAAGGGATTGTCTGCGCGTTGGCCGGCGACGGCAGCAATGTCAGCCCCGCCAATGTTGCGCCTGCGATTAAAGTTGATGCGATTAAGTTTTTCATGTCAGCCTCCGTTGCTCATTAAGTGATAAGCTCTGTATGACCGGCGATAGAGGCGCAGTTAGGGACGCATTGAGACGATTTGGTGACGGATTATCGCAAATATGACAAAAGCCCGGCGCAGCGGGCTTTATTAGGACACAGTTTCGAAGAATGCGTAAGGGTAGGGGCTTTAGCGGGCCTCAACCTCGTTTTTAATACCAATCCATTTATCGGAAAGATTGCCGCCCAGAAGTCCGGCGCCGACGACGACCGCCGTGGCCAGTAAGGCAATTAATATACCGTATTCAATTGCGGTCGCCCCGGAATCATCCTGATAGAATTTTTTAATAATTGTCACGATGCCCACCTTCTCATCCGGAATATGGCAAACTAAGCGTATTGTGTTAAAAGCCTCTAAACAAAGATCGTCAAAAAGGATTAAGGGGCGTTAACCGAAAAAGACTTGGCGCAACCCGTTTGTTCCCGTAGTGTTCTTTTATGACCGTGATGTTTCAAGAATCAGGATTGCGCATATTGGGCCTTGATCCCTCCTTGCGCGCTTGCGGCTGGGGCATGGTACGCGTGCGGGGCAGCAAGCTGACCCACATTGCTCACGGTGTCATAAAGCCGCCGGTCAAAGCGCCGCTCTCTGACCGTTTAAATGCGCTTTATAATGATATTGCCGATGTCATCGCCGGCTACGCGCCGGACGCCGCCGCCGTGGAAGAGGCGTTTATGAAAGACAACGCCATGAGCGCGCTCAAGCTTGGCCATGCGCGCGCCATATGTTTGCTGGCACCGGCCCAAGCCGGTTTGGCAGTCGGCGAGTATTCTGCGCGCAGCATTAAAAAAGCTGTCGTCGGCACCGGCGCGGCAGACAAGGCGCAGGTTGCGGCGATGATGAATATTTTGATGCCCGGATGCGGGGTCAAAGCCGGCGATGCCGCGGATGCTTTGGCGATTGCAGTGTGCCACAGCCAAAGCCTGTCCTACCGTAATTCCATATCAGAAAGGCGCGCCTCATGATCGGTATGCTCTCAGGAACGTGCCTTATGGCCGGCAGCGGCGAGGCGATACTCGATGTCGGCGGCGTGGGCTACCTTGTGCAATGCGGCAGCCGAACTTTGGCAAAAATGAGCGAAGGGGAAGCGTGCCGGCTGCACATCGAAACCCATGTACGCGAAACCGCCATTACGCTTTACGGCTTTGACTCCGAAGACGATCGCGCTTGGTTTGTGCGTCTGCAATCCGTGCAGGGAGTCGGGCCGAAGGCCGCGCTGGCGATTTTGGATATTTTGACGCCCGGACAAATCCTGTCGGCGGCAAGCCTAGAAGATAAGGCCGCCTTTTCCCGCGCGTCCGGCGTCGGACCGAAACTGGCCGGGCGGATTGCAACAGAGCTGTCCGGCAAGCCGGCCCCGGCCGGGCGCGGCTATAACAGCGCCTTTATGAAACCGAGCGCGAGCGCGGAAACGTCCGAGGCTGACCGTAATGAAGGCCTTTCAGATATGGCGCTGCGCAATGACGGCGTTTCTGCGCTGGTGAATTTAGGCATACCGCAATCAGATGCGCTGCGCGCCGTCGCGGCGGCCTATGCCGATATGCAGGAAGACCCGAAACTCGACGATCTCATCAAGGCCGCGTTAAAAGAGCTGAGCCGGTGACCTTGAACCGCGCGGCAAACCCGAATAGCGATAGTCTATGACAGAAGATCATCACGAAGAGCGATTGATTGATGCGCTGGCGCAGACCGGCGACGGGCGTGACCGCGCTTTGCGTCCGCTGGCCTTTGATGATTTTGTCGGCCAGAAGACGGCCATATCCAATCTGAAAGTCTATGTTGATGCGGCGAGCCGGCGCGGCGAAGCGCTGGATCATTTGCTGCTCTCCGGTCCGCCCGGCCTGGGCAAGACGACCTTGTCGCAGATTGTCAGCCGCGAACTTGGCGTGAACTTTCGCGCCACATCCGGACCGGTCATTTCAAAGGCGGGTGATTTAGCCGCTCTGCTGACTAATCTCGAGCCGCGCGACGTTTTGTTTATCGACGAAATTCATCGCCTCTCGCCCGCCGTCGAAGAAGTGCTTTATCCTGCCATGGAGGATTTTGAGCTTGATTTAATTATCGGCGAAGGCCCGGCCGCGCGCTCGATTAAGATTGATCTGGCGCCCTTTACGCTCATCGGCGCGACAACGCGGGCAGGGCTGCTGGCAACGCCCTTGCGCGACCGGTTCGGTATTCCTGTGCGGCTTGAGTTTTATGACGAGATTGAGTTGACGCAAATCGTTGCGCGGGGCGGGACAAAACTCGGCGTTGAAATGACCGCCGAGGGCGCGCGGGAAATCGCCAAACGCTCTCGCGGTACGCCGCGCGTGGCAGGCCGGCTGCTGCGCCGCGTTCGCGATTTATCCGAAGATGCGGGCGCAAGCGTCATTGATGCAGACGTCGCAGACGCAGCGCTGCGCCGGCTTGATGTGGACGCAATCGGCTTAGACGCGCAGGACAGGCGGTATTTGTCCGCGCTGTGCGAAATGTTCGGCGGTGGCCCCGTCGGAGCGGACACGATGGCGGCGGCCTTGTCTGAGGCCCGCGATGCGCTGGAAGATGTCATAGAGCCTTACCTGATACAGCAGGGCTTTATTATGCGCACGCCGCGCGGCCGCGTCGCCACGCCCCGCGCCTATGAGCATTTGGGCCTCACGCCGCCTGCGGCCAATGTGGTGCCTATGCCCGGCCTGTTTGAGGGCGGTAATGACGGATAATCGCGACGAGCCCGGCATGGGGTATTTCAAAGGGCGCGAGCATTACTACCCGGTGCGCGTGTTTTATGAAGATACGGATTTTTCAGGCGTGGTTTACTACGCCAACTATCTGAGGTTTTTGGAACGCGCGCGCAGCTCTTTTTTTCGCCTTGCCGGAATAGGGCATGCGGAACTGCTGGAGCGTGACCCGCCGCTGGCCTTTGTTATTCGCAAGATTAATTTGGATTACAAACGCTCGGCGCGCATTGATGACGCCCTGTCGGTCATGACGACTTATGACACGTTTAAAGGCGCGCGCCTTATGGTGACGCAAAAGATTTATCGCGGCGAAGATTTGCTCCTGACCGCCGACAGCGAAGCCGCCTGCATCGACCTGACGGGCCGCCCGAAACGCGCGCCCAAAGAAATGATGGAAAAACTGACGCCGTATCTGCTCAAATAACGCGCCGTTAACATTACGGTTAATGTTTCCTTACATAGTGCTGTCAAAATCCGCGGTCGTGCGCGCTGCGGATTACGGCATATTCATTGGCATGGGCCTCTAAATCGCCATACTGTTGAAATTTAACGGTTTCGACTCGCGCGCCGCGTGAGTTTCAGGACGCCGAGATTGTAAGGATAATACGCTTCATGGTTTTTATTGTTGATATGGCGCTCCAAGCCGCTTTGCCGTTGCAACAGGCTGTAACGGCCGCGCCGCTGGGCGAGGTGAAATCTGATTTTTCGATCATCGGCCTGTTCATGCATTCGGACATTATCATCAAGCTGATTATGATCGGTTTGATACTGGCCTCAATCTGGTCATGGATGGTGGTTGCCGATAAGTTTTTCGCGTTCCGCTTGCTCAAGAAGCGCGCAAGCGATTTTGAAGAGACGTTTTGGTCCGGCCGTACCTTAGAGGAGCTGGACGCGGGCCTATCCAAGGAAAATCGCGACCCGATGGGGCGGGTTTTCTCTGCGGCTATGCGCGAATGGCGCGAGAGCCAAGGCGCAAACGGGCGCATTGACGGCGACCTTCTCGGCACGCGCGAGCGTTTGGACCGGGTGATGAATTTGGTGATTAACCGCGAACTGACCAAGGCGCAAAGCGGGCTTGGCGTTCTGGCCTCTGTCGGCTCGACCGCGCCGTTTGTCGGCCTGCTCGGCACGGTATGGGGTATTTTGAACACGTTCCGCGCCGTATCGGCGTCTAATAATGCCGGTTTCATCACAATCTTGCCCGGCATTACCGAAGCCCTGTTCCTGACGGCGCTCGGCCTTGTGGTCGCTATCCCGGCGGTGGTATTTTACAATAAGTTTTCCAATGATCTGAACAAATATGCCGGTCGCCTCGAAGGTTATGCCGATGAGTTGTCGGCTATTTTATCCCGTAAGCTTGCGAAAGGCCGTGCGTAATGGCCATGCTCGGCCCCACACAGCGCGGCAACGGGCGGTCTTCGCGCCGCAGCCAGCCGATGAGCGAGATTAACGTCACGCCTTTTGTTGACGTGATGCTTGTTCTGCTGATTGTGTTTATGGTGGCCGCGACGACTTTGTCTGTCGGCGTAGCGATTGATTTGCCGAAAACAGACGCCAAAGCCCTGCCAAGCAGTAAAGATCCGCTTCTGATTACGGTTGATGCCGAGGGCGGCGTGTTTTTACAGGACGAAGCGGTCAATATCGACACGGTCGTGCCGCGCCTGACGGCGATTGCAGAAAACGGATACGACGAGCGCATACATTTGCGCGCGGATCAAGGGGCAGATTATGGCGATGTGATGAAAGTCATGGCGCGCATTAACAAGGCCGGTTTTTCCAATCTTAATTTGGTGACTGACCCGGAAAATCAATAAATGAAGTTCGGCTTGCCCATATCACTGGCGCTGCACGGGGGCTTGCTGGCTGTCTCTGTCATCGGTTTTGGATTTAAAGCCAAGGCCGTGCCGCAGTCGCAGGTCATTCCGGTGAAAATCTTCACGATTTCGGACACAACTAATGTGCGCGCCGCGAGAAAAGCGCCCGCGCCAAAGCCTGTGGAAATCCCGGAAGATATAGCGCCGATGCCCGCGCCCGATCCGGAACCTGAAGCCGAAGCTGAGCCGGCTCCGAAGCCCGAGGCGAAGGCGGAGGCGGAGGCCAAAGCTGAGACGCCCGCCGAAACACCTATTGAAACACCTATTGAAACACCTGCCGAAACACCTTCCGAGACGCCGGCAGACACTAAGCTCGCCGAGGTCACGCCGAAGCCTGAAAAGCCCAAACCGCTCTCGCTGGATGACCTCTCTGCGCTCGTGGCAGGCAGCAAGGGCAAAACTGACGCGCCGAAGCAAAAAATGCTCGAAGGCGAGCGCAAGCAAATTGAGCTGGCCGAAGCGTCGCGCGCCGGCGCAGGGCAGGGCACCGGCCTGACGACGGCCTATGAAGACGCGATTATGCGGCGCATCTACAACGCCTGGCGCATTCCGGCAGGCGCGCCGGATATGGAAAGCTTGGTTGTCGGCGTTGATGTGGCGCTTGACCGGGACGGCAAAGTTCTGACCGCGACCCTGACATCTGACAGCGCGCGACGCGCGCGCAGTGATGATTTTTTCAAAATTGCAGCCGAGAGCGCCGTTCGCGCGGTGCAAGATGCCTCTGAGTTTAAATTTTTGCCCCGCAATGAGTATGAGCGTTGGCGCAATCTGTCCCTGACATTCTACCCCAAAGATGCGCCCGGCGGCGTGCCCACATAATCGAGATTTAATATGAGACTTTATCTGAAATCCCTGATGGCTTTGTTTTGCCTGTGTTTTGCCGGCAGCGCCCATGCGCAATTATCAATCGATATTACCAAAAGCGAGTTTGACCCTATCCGCATTGCGGTCACAGACTTTCAAAGTGATGATGCGCGTACAAAGCAAATTGCCCAAGATATTGCGGGCGTTATTCGCGCTAATCTGGAACGCTCCGGTCTTTTTGATGTGCTTGAGCCTGCCGGTTTTGTCGGAACGGCGCCGGATATTCGCTATCAACCGACCTTTGCCGACTGGCGCGTGATTAAGGCTCAAGGCCTTGTTGTCGGGCGGATTGTTCGCGATTCTGACAGCCGTTTATCGGTAGAGTACAGATTATGGGACGTTTACGGCGAGAGCCAGCTTGAAGGCCTGCGCCTTGGCACATCGCCTGATAATTGGCGGCGCATTGCCCATCAAATCTCTGACAGTATCTATAAACGCCTGACCGGAGAAGAGGGCTATTTTGACAGCCGTATTGTTTATATCGCGGAGTCCGGCCCGAAGATTAATCGCACCAAACGCCTGTCAATTATGGATCAGGACGGGGCGAATGTGAAAGCGCTGCTGACCGGTCCCGGAATGGTGCTGACCCCGCGTTTTGACCGCAATGCGCAAAAGATTGCCTATTTGTCTTATGAGGGCCGGCGTCCCGAAGTTTACCTGATGGATATTGAAACCGGCCGGCGCGAAAAGCTGGGTGCATTTGACGGCATGACGACATCTCCGCGCTTTTCGCCGGATGGGCGCAAGCTGGTCTTTACGCAAATGAATCGCGGTAATTCAGAAATTTACTCGTTTGATTTAGCGAGCCGCACATCGACCCGCCTGACGGATAGTCCCGGCATTGATACCTCGCCGAGCTACAGCGCGGACGGTAAAAAAATTGTCTTTAACTCTGACAGGGGCGGGACTCCGCAGCTTTATGTCATGAACGCGGACGGCAAAAACCCAAAGCGTATCAGTTTTGGTAAGGGCCGTTACACGGCGCCGGTTTGGTCGCCGCGCGGGGACAAAATTGCCTTTACAAAATCAGGCGGCGGAAAGTTTTCTATCGGCGTGATGAACACGGACGGCTCCGGTGAGCGGACCTTGTCGTCAAGCTATTTGGATGAAGGCCCGACATGGGCGCCAAATGGACGGGTTGTCTTATTCACCCGAGAGGGACGCGGAGAACGCGGCCTGTCAAGCGTTTATTCTGTGGACCTGACCGGCCGTAATCTGCGCAAAGTTCCGACGCCGACCGGCGCATCAGACCCGGCATGGTCACCGCTCTTGCCCACCCGTTCGCGGTAAATCGTCATAATCCGGACATTTTTTGCTCTCAAGCTTTCACCTGATGCAGATTGCGGCCCTGTAACTTGCAGGATTTACATAAGCCCCTTAAGAGTTGAAAGATAAAAACAATAAACGGAGAGAGAGATGAATGTGATTGTGTCTAAAGGATTGAAGCTTGCCGTATTAATGACGGCCGCCGGTTTTATCGGGGCCTGTTCAACGACGCCGAAAGTTGCAGAGGTAACGCCTCCGCCTAAGCCTGTTGAAAAACCTGTCTTTGCCGATCCGGAACCTATGCCGGCGCCGCAGGCCCGAACGCAGGCGCAAACGACAGCGCCGGTTTTTACGCCTTTGCCGGATGATTATGTTGTTCCGGGAAGCGTTGAAGATTTTAACAAAACTGCCGGCGACCGCGTTTTCTTTGGCTATGATCAATCGTCTTTGACGTCGCAGGCCCGCGATGTTTTGCGCGCGCAGGCCAATTGGATGAACAGCTACCCGCAGACAATCGCGGTTATTGGCGGCCACGCGGATGAGCGCGGCACGCGGGAGTATAATTTATCTCTCGGCGAAAAACGCGCGTCTGCCGTTAAAGATTTCCTTGTGTCACAAGGCGTTGACCCGAGCCGGATCACAACCGTATCGTATGGTAAAGAACGCCCTATTGCCGGCGGATCGACTGAGTCTGCGTGGGCTATGAATCGCAACGGCCACACGGCCATTATTGCCGGTGCTAACAGCTAATTGAAAAAGAAATGCCCATGAAACGTTTTGCCTCCTGTCTTATGATTGTCGCTTTTGCCGGCGCGTCGGCTGTGCCAGCTATGGCGCAGAGCAAAAAGGAAATGGTGGCGAAAGATATTGAGCTGTCCCAACGCCTCACCGATCTGGAAGGCCGTATGTTGACCGGAGACCCGGCGGCAGAGCGCCTTATGGAGCGCATGGACGCGCTGGAAAGCGCGCAGCGCGCTCTGACCGGCGAGATTGAGCAGCTGCGCTATGAACGTGAATCACTGCGCAAAGACGTAGAGAGCTTGGTCGGCGATATTGCGGCGCTGCAAACGCAGATTGCTGATATGCAGCGCGCGTCGGCTCCCGCGCCCGCAGGACCTGTCGTTTACGGTGACACGGGCTCGTTTCAGGCGCAGCCTGCGCCTCAAAACCTGCTGCCGCCTGCCGGCCCTGCGCCGGCCACGCAAACGGTTGCCGCATCTGAGCTTCAGTCTATCGGGCAGGAAAAACTGCGGGCCGGCGATTTCACCGGAGCGCAACTGGCCTTTAAACAATATATTGAAGTCAGCCCGGATGCGCCGGACGTAGGCGATGCCTATTTCTGGCTGGGTGAGACTTATTATGTGAAAAGCGGGTATGAGCAGGCCGCTGAGAGTTATATTGCGTCCATGCGCGCCGCTCCGAACGGCCCGCTTGCGCCAAGCGCCATGATTGGCCTGGCCGGCGCGTTGCGGGGTATGGGCAATACGGACGGCGCGTGCCAGACTTTGGGCAGTTTCCCGATACAATATCCTGACGCGCCGCCCGATATGCGCAGCAAAGCTGACCGCGAGCGGCAACGCTCCGGCTGCACGGGGTGAGTTTGAACGAAGCGCGCATTTTTCATAATTTGACGCGCTGCTTTGGGACCGAGCCGCAAAACGTCGCCGTCGCCGTGTCCGGCGGCGCCGATTCCATGGCGCTGCTCTATTGCATTCTTGTCGCCGCGCAAACCCACACCGTTCACGCCATTATCGTCGACCACGCCTTGCGGCCTGAAAGCGCGCGGGAAGCCGAATTAACAGCGCAGCGGGTCCGCGATATGGGCGCAGTGCCTATCGTCATGCGATGGCAGCATGACGGCGTAAACACCGCTGTTCAGGAAAAGGCGCGTGAAGCCCGTTACGCGCTTTTTGCGCAAGCTTGCACCGAAATCGGTACGGATGAGATTTTTGTCGGGCACACCGAAGATGATCAGGCCGAAACCGTCGGCATGCGCCGTGAGGCCGGCTCCGGCCCGCGCGGATTGGCCGGGATAGCGCCGCGCGTGACCGCGCCGCTTTGGCCGCAAACGCGAAACCTGACAATTATCCGCCCGCTCCTGTCATCATCTCGGGCTGATATTCGGGCGTTTTGCCGGACGACCGGCATTCCTTACGTCGATGACCCATCCAACGAAGACCCTAAATATACCCGCGTCGCCATGCGCGCGCGCATTGCCAAAGACCCCGCGCTGCGCGCGGAATTGTTATCTCTGGGCGCGGATATGGCAAAGATTCGCGACGCAGAGGACAGCGCCGTCAGGGCTTGGTTCGGTCTGCATGTGAGCCGCATAGAAAATGCCGGCGTGAGAGTCCCGGCCGATTGTCTGAGCACGATGCCGCCGGGCGCGCTTGCTGATATGCTGCGTCTGGCTTCCGGTCAGGCGAGGCGCGTCGATCCGGCCAAAGCGCAGGCCTTGCAAGACCACATAAGCGCGCCTGAGTTTAAACCGCGCACGCTGGGCGGGGCGATTGTCTATGCGGCGGGTGAAAAAATCGCGATTGCGCGCGATCCCGGCGTCTTATTGGGACGGCGGGGCGAGCGGCCTGTGAGAATGGCATTGCGGCCACGCGAAACACATGTCTGGGACGGGCGGTTTGAACTGTCTACAGACAGGCAGGGCATTACAGTCGGCGCAGTCTGGCCGGGCCGCGCGCAATTAGATGATGCGGCGCGCAAAGCGCTCAAAGGCTACGACATGCATATGCGCAAAACGCTTCCCGCGTTTTATCGGGGTGATGACGTGGTCGCCGTTCCGGCAGCCGGATTTCAAATCGGGACAGGGAATTATGCCGTTCGCGATATCATGCGAGACCGCTTTCATTGAGCGCGCAGCCGTTTATTCTGCCGCACCCCGTAATAAAGCCAAAATAAACTGCAAACGTATTCATTTTATCACCGCTGTGGGG
Organism: uncultured Robiginitomaculum sp.; assembly: GCA_938010385.1. Taxonomy (GTDB): domain Bacteria; phylum Pseudomonadota; class Alphaproteobacteria; order Caulobacterales; family Maricaulaceae; genus Robiginitomaculum. The sequence goes on along the minus strand of CALLVD010000012.1, from coordinate 2,982 downwards.
TTGGCCTTACGCTTGCATCCCCCATATGGTATAAGACGAATAATCCTGCGATAAGAAAGCTATCACTATGCAAACCCGTAACTACATTGTCTGGGCCTTAGTAATCTCCATGATCTTAGTCTTGGTGACCATGTCCCAAGGCGGCGAGGGCAACACCCGCGCCGGCGAGGTCACTTACACCCAGCTTGAAGAGCTCGCGGAGAGCGGACAGATTACGGAAATCAGTATCGAAGAGAACACATATCGCGCGACAAAGACTGACGGCAGCAAAGTCTCCGCAGTCGGTCCATACGATTATCTTGATAATAATGTGCGCGAGAATTTCGAAGCCCAAGGCATTACGGTCAATTACAAAAATCCGTCCAAGAGCGGTAATTTTATCGGCAATTTGCTGATGAGTATTTTGCCTATCTTGCTTCTGGTCGGTCTGTATGTGTTTTTCATGCGCAATATGCAAAACGGCGGCGGCCGCGGCGGCGCCATGGGTTTTGGCAAATCGCGCGCAAAAATGCTCACGGAAGAGAGCGGCGGGCGTAAGACCTTTGACGATGTTGCCGGCGTAGAAGAGGCGAAAGCCGATTTGGCCGAGGTCGTCGAATTCCTGCAAGACCCCAGTAAGTTCCAACGCCTTGGCGCGAAAATTCCAAAGGGCGCTCTGCTTGTCGGCCCTCCCGGTACCGGTAAAACTTTGCTGGCCCGCGCTGTGGCGGGGGAAGCGGGCGTGCCGTTCTTTACAATTTCCGGTTCTGACTTCGTTGAGATGTTTGTCGGCGTCGGCGCGAGCCGCGTGCGCGATATGTTCGAGCAAGCCAAGAAAAACGCGCCTTGCATCATCTTCATTGATGAAATTGACGCGGTCGGGCGTCATCGCGGCGTCGGCACGTCCGGCGGTCATGAAGAACGCGAGCAGACCTTGAACCAATTACTTGTCGAGATGGACGGGTTTGACGGCAATGCCGGCATTATCATCATCGCGGCGACCAACCGTCCTGACGTTTTGGACAAGGCTTTACTGCGTCCCGGCCGTTTTGACCGCCAGGTTGAAGTGCCCTTGCCGGATGTTATGGGACGCGAGAAAATTCTCGACGTGCACATGCGCAATGTTCCTTTGGCGAAAGACGTTGACAGCAGCGTTGTTGCCCGCGGCACGCCCGGTTTCTCCGGCGCTGATTTGGCTAACCTCGTCAACGAGGCCGCCTTGCTGGCCGCGCGCCGTAATAAGCGTAAAGTCGGCAGCCGTGAATTTGATGATGCCCGCGACAAAGTCATGATGGGTGCGGAGCGCCGCACCCTGTCTATGACCGAGGAAGAAAAGGCCAATACCGCCTATCATGAAGCCGGTCACGCCATTGTCGGTCTGAATATGCCGGGCTCTATGCCTATTCATAAGGCGACCATTATTCCGCGCGGCCGCGCGCTCGGCATGGTGCAATATTTGCCGGAGCGCGATCAGATTTCACAATCGCGCGAAGAAATGATTGCCCATATGGCGATGGCCATGGGCGGCCGGGCGGCTGAAGAGCTGAAATTCGGCCATGATAAAGTTACGTCCGGCGCGTCTTCTGATATTGAGCAGGTGACCCGCATTGCGACCTCTATGGTGACCGAGTGGGGCTTGTCTGATGAAATCGGACCGATTGCTTATGTCAACCGTGACAAGAACAGCTTTATGCCCGGCATCGGTCGCGGCTCTGCAATTTCGCCTGAGACGGCGGCCAAGATTGAGAGCGAGATTAAGAAGCTTATCACTGAGGCGCATCAAACCGCTCTGTCTATTTTGAAGAAAAAGAAAAAGCAGTGGCATGCCTTGGCCGAAGCGCTTTTGGAATTTGAAACCCTGACCGGTGACGAGATTAAAGATCTGATGGACGGCATTGCGCCCCAGCGCAAAACCGTGTCCGGCAAGCCGGCCGTGTCCGCCATTCCGAAAACGCCAAAGCCGAAAAAGCGCCCCGGCGGTGATCCGAGCCCGGCGACTTAGGCGGGCGGAATTTACACAAACCCTGCACTCTGACGTGAATTCGGCAAGCCCCCTCAGTCTCGCTTCGCTCAACAGCTCCCCCGGTTTGGGGGAGCGGGGCTTTCAGACGTGCTCAGTCGAATACAATTGGATGTGCGGGACGCGATTCTCCGCTCCCCCGAACCGGGGGAGCTGTCCGCAGCGTTTTTCTAAAACGCGAAGGACAGAGGGGGCCATGTTGCGCGTTCGGCACCCCGCTAAACTTTCAAAAACACAATGACCCGACGCACGCAAATCATGGGCATATTGAACACCACGCCGGATAGCTTCTCCGACGGCGGGCGGTATCACGATCTTGACTTGGCCGTGGCGCAAGGCATGGCGATGATTGATGACGGCGCGCATATTATCGACATTGGCGGCGAGAGCACACGCCCCGGCGCGCAGGAAATCGATGTGCGAGAGGAAGTGCGCCGCACAGTTCCGGTCATTATCGCCTTGCGCGAAGCCATGCGGGATTTGGACAGCGAGCCGCTTATTTCTATCGATACGCGTAAGCCGGATGTGGCTTTGGCCGCTATCCATGCCGGCGCGGATATTTGGAATGATGTGTCCGGCCTCACTTTTGATGTGCGGTCTGAAGCGGTCGCAGCAGAACTGCAATGCCCGTTGATTTTAATGCATGCCCAAGGCTCGCCGGAAGATATGCAAAATAATCCGCATTACGGCGACCCTGTGGCGGAGATTAAAGATTGGCTGGCAAAACGCATAGACGCCTGTGATTTCGCCGGCATTGACCCCGGCCTGATTACCGTTGATCCCGGCATCGGGTTTGGCAAACGGCTCGAAGATAATCTGGCGCTGATTTCGCGCCTGTCAGAGATTAAAGCCATGGGCCGCCCCGTCCTGATGGGCGCATCACGAAAAAGCTTCATCGGTAAAATCGACGGCAGCAGCGCCGATGACCGCTTAGGCGGAAGCCTCGCCGCTGCGCTTTATTCCGTGCAGCAGGGCGCGGATAT
>CALLVD010000011.1 GCA_938010385.1 uncultured Robiginitomaculum sp. | reverse complement strand
CCCTTACACGGCTCGCCCTCTCTGCCGTACACATCAAAGCTGTGTTGGAAATAGCCTAAGTCCCCGTCGGCGCTTGCGAAGTCTTTTAGGGTGGAGCCGCCGGCGGCTATGGCGTCGGTCAGCACGGTTTTGATGTGGCCGGTCAGGCGGGTGGCCTCGTCAACCGACAGGCGGCCTGCCGCTTTTCGCGGGGAAATGCCGGCGCGGTAAAGGGCTTCGCAGACATAGATATTGCCGAGCCCGGCGACGATGCGTTGATCGAGCAGGGTGGTTTTGATTTTTGTTTTTTTGCCGCGAATTGCGGCTTTAAATCCGGCCGGAGAAAAGCTGTTGCCCAGCGGCTCCGGGCCGAGATGCGACAGGCGCTCTATGGCCTGCCCGGCCGGAAACAGCTCCATAAACCCAAACCGGCGCGGGTCGTTATAGACCACGCGCGCGCCGCTGCTCATGTCGAAAATGACGTGATCATGTTGCGGCATGGTGTTCTGGCTGTGGGTGAACTCGCCGGGGGTGAGGGCCGCGTCGCCGTCGTGAACGGAAAACCGGCCCGACATACCTAAATGCAAAAGCAGCGTGTCGCCGGTGGACAGCGTCGCCATGATAAATTTGGCGCGGCGGACAAAATGCTCTATGCGCGCCCCGGTCAGGCGGGCGATAAACTCCGGATGAAACGCAAAGCGCAAATCCGGGCGGTTGAGCGTGACCCGGTCAAACACAAATCCGTCCATGACCGGCGCAAGGCCGGATTTAACGGTTTCGACTTCGGGAAGCTCGGGCATATTTGTCCTATGGCGCTGCGGGGTATTGCGCATTAGATAGAGGGTATGAGCAAAGACGTAAACAAAGACGGCACAATTGATTTTGGCTATACGCAGGTTCCCGTCGGGGAAAAAGCCTCTCGGGTCCGCGGCGTATTTGACAGCGTCGCGAGCAGTTATGACGTGATGAATGACGCCATGAGTTTCGGCGTTCACCGCATTTGGAAAGACATGACCATAGCGCGATTAAATCCGCAGCCGGGCGAGGTCTTGCTTGATGTGGCCGGCGGGACGGGGGATTTATCGCGCAGGTTTTTAAAGCGCGCCGGTGAGGTGCAGCTTCGCCGCGGCGGGCCCGACGCGAGCGCGATTGTTTGCGATATTAACGCCGAAATGCTGCTGGCCGGACAGGCGAAAGATGTCGATGATCGCGGACGGCCGCTCAATATTACGCGGGTGTGCGGTGATGCGCAGCGCCTGCCTTTGCCGGATAATTCCGTGGACGCGGTGACAATTGCGTTTGGCATTCGCAATGTGACGGACCGCATGATGGCGCTGCGCGATATGCGCAGAGTTTTGAAACGCGGCGGGCGGTTTTTTTGTTTGGAATTTTCTACCCCGCCGTCTGATGCCCTGTCAAAACTCTATGATATGTACAGCTTTGCTATGATCCCGCGCATGGGCAAAATCATCGCCAATGATTCCGAGAGCTACCAATATTTAATTGAGTCTATTCGTAAATTTCCGCTGCAACCGGATTTTGCCGATATGATGACGGAGGCGGGATTTGCCCGCGTGGATTGGACGGATTTCACCGGCGGCGTTGCCGCGCTGCATACCGGATGGAAGCTTTAGGACGGCAGAAAGCCGGCGCGAATATCCAGCCGCGCAATATCCGCTTTTAATTTTTGCGCGTAGGCGCTGCGGCTTAATTGCGGAACGCGGCCGGCGTCGGTTTCGTAATTATTATCCGTCAGCGCCGTTTCAAATTTTGCATTTTGCGGGCGCGCGCGCACGGTCGCCGACAGCTCGGCAATGGCCGACAGGCTCACATCCGGGCTGAACCGGGCAAAGCCTTTAAACCGGAAGTTTCGGGCTACATGCAGATTATTGCGGCGCAAAATCTCGTCCATCAGGGCGTGATAAACAGCGTTTTCTGATAAATCTTCGGTCAGGAGCGTAAACGGCTTTTCAAGCTGCGGGCAGGGCCGGCCCGGCGCGGGCGTAAACGCCAAATCGATAATATGTGTGCCGTTTGCACGCGGCTCACAGGCCAAGGTTTTAAACCGGCCACCGGCAAACCGGACCGCGTCAATGATGTCGCTATAGCGGCGCTCTGTCCGCTCGGCTTTAAGGGTGTCCGCGCACCGCGCCATTAGCGGCAGGTCGTGATGATTGGACAGGGGCGTGGTTTTAATGCCGTTTGCGCACACGGTGAAAAGCTCGCGCACTTCATGCTCGCGCGCTTTTTGCAGGGCTAAAAACACGGTCTGAATAATCTCTGATGTCGGCAGGTCCGGCTCGACGCGCCAGAGTCGGCCGAAGACGATTTTGCGCCCCGGCTGGGCGGAAGCCGGTTTGTAATTATCCCATCCGGCCACGCCGATTTGGATATATACCCCGCCGGTATTTTCAGACACAAAAACCAGATAATCCGGGTCATACTCAATCTGCATGACGATGTTTTCGACGCTTTCGCGGGTATGATTATAGCGCAAATAATGCTGCGGAATGCACGACATGCCGCCGCGCAGACGCACATGCGGGGCGTGGTCGACCGGCGCTTCGCCGGTGTTGAGCGGCAAAGCCGGCGCGATAGGGTCCGGCGATATATGAGCGTCAAAACTGTTCATGGCTTATATACGCCCTGACTGCGGGCCGGTTTGATATTTACGCAGAGAATTTTCCGGTTAGTCTGGCGTCATGGCCAAGCCCAAATTGAAAGAGAGCGCGCTTTATGCGCCTGTGAAGGCCTGGCTAACCGCCAAGGGCTATGAGGTGAAAGGCGAGGTTGGGGCGGCGGATATTGTCGCCATGCGCGGCACCGATGACATTGTCATTGTCGAGCTAAAAACCGGGTTTTCGCTGTCCTTGTTTCATCAGGCGATAAACCGTCAATCCATGACCGATCAGGTCTATATCGGCGTGCCGGCCATGCGCGGGAAAGCCGGCCTGACCGCTATGCGCAGAAATAAAATGCTGTGCCGCCGGTTAGGGATCGGGCTTTTGACTGTGCGGGTTTCTGACAAAGCCGTGGCAGAGCACGTCACGCCGGGCCCCTTCACGCCGCGCAAATATAAGAAAAAAACCGCCAAGCTGGTCGATGAGTTTGAGCGCCGCCACGGCGACCCGAATGCGGGCGGCATGACGATGAGCGGGGTAATGACGACTTACCGCCAAGGGGCGCTGCGCTGCGCCAAAGTCCTGCACGATGAAGGCGCGTGCAAAGGGTCCTATGTTGCCAAAATGGCCGGCGTAGAGAAAGCCACGCGGACCATGGCCGATAATCATTACGGCTGGTTTGAGCGTATCGATACCGGCATTTACGGCCTGACTCCGCAAGGCGCCAAAGCGCTGCAAGACCACGCCGATGCCGTGGCGTCTATGATGGAGATTTAGCGCCGCCGTCGCGGGCTTTTGCCCGGCTCATCAAACAGCTCGGCGAGCTTTTCGGTCATCGCCCCGCCCAGCTGCTCGACGTCCATAATCGTCACGGCGCGGGCATACCATCGGGTCACGTCATGGCCGATGCCGATGGCGACTAACTCGGTGTCGCTGCGGTTTTCAATCTTATCAATAACCATGCGCAAATGGTTTTCCAAAAGCCCGGATTTGTTTTGCGATTGCGTGGCATCATCCACCGGCGCGCCGTCGGAAATCACCATCATAATTTTGCGCTGCTCCGGCCGCGCTTGCAGGCGGCCATAGGCCCAATCGAGCGCTTCGCCGTCAATGTTTTCCTTCAGCAGGCCCTCGCGCATCATCAGGCCAAGATTGTTCTTGGCCCGCCGCCAGGGCATATCAGCGCTCTTATAAATAATGTGGCGCAGATCATTCAGCCGGCCCGGCATTTTCGGTTTGCCTTGGGCAATCCAGTCCTGAAAGCTGCTGCCGCCTTTCCAGGCCCGCGTGGTAAAGCCGAGGATTTCCGCCTTCACCCCGCAGCGCTCCAGCGTGCGCGCTAAAATATCGGCGCAGACGGCGGCGACCATAATCGGACGCCCGCGCATGGAACCGGAATTATCAATCACAATCGACACGACCGTATCGCGGAAATCCGTTTCTTTTTCTTCTTTAAACGACAGAGCCTGCATCGGGTCGGTCACAACCCGGGTCAGGCGCGCCGTGTCCAGAACGCCTTCTTCCAAATCAAAATTCCAGCTGCGCTGCTGCTGCGCCAAAAGCCGCCTTTGCAGCCGGTTGGCCAGACGCGCAATCACGGACGACAGGTTCGCCATATGGCCGTCTAAATAGCCGCGCAGCCGCGCCAGCTCTTCGGCTTCGCACAGCTCTTCGGCCTTTATCAGCTCGTCGAACTGCGTCGTGTAGACATTATAAGGCGGTTTTTCATTGGGCAGGGCGGGCTGCTGCGGGGACATGGCGGCCATGTCGTCCGGCTGCTCGTCGCTCTCGCCGTCCACATTGTCCGCGTCGATTTCGTCTTGGGCGTCCGTGTCAGTTTCTTCCGTAGCGTCGGCGTCATCAGTCTCGGTGCTGCCGGGGGTTTCCTCGTCGTCCTGATTGTCGTCCTCGCCGGGATTTTCCTGCTCGTTTTCCTTGGACTCTTCCTGCTGCTCGTCCTCTTCCTCCGCGCCGGTCGGATCATCATGCAGGTGCATATCTTTTAAAAAATCCAGCGCGACGCGGGCAAAGGCTTCGCTGTCATCAAGATTTTCCGACAAGGCTTTCAGGCTGTCGCCGGCCGCATTTTCAATATAATCGCGCCAAGCCGACAAAATGCCGTCCGCGCCTTTCGGGGCTTTGCGGCCGGTAAACACTTCACGCGCCAGCAGGCCGACAGCCTCCGACAAAGGGGCCGTGTCTTGGGTGACATCATCTTTATGATAGCCCCGCCGCCGCGCCCGCGCATCACCGGCGGCATGCAGATTATCTGCCATGCCCGTCATAGCGTTCGCGCCGATGGATTCACACCGCGCTTGCTCTAACGCCTCAAAAATCGCGCGCGGCTCACCGGCCGGCGGCTGCAAGCCGTTAAACACATCGGCATCATGAAAGGCAATACGCAGCGCCAGCGCGTCCGCTTCGCCGCGCGCCTTGGCAATGGCGGCCGGCGTCGGCTTGCTCGGCGGGACCGGCAGCTGCACGGCTCCGCGCACCAGCCCGGCAACATCGCCGCCATATTTTACGTCCAGCTCTTTATTGCCGGATATCGCCTTTGTCGTCGCCGCAATGGCGCGCTTAAACGTCTCCTTGGGCGTCTCGCCCGTCATCGACTGATGCCGCACCTGCGCAGGCGCAGACGCCACCCGCCCTTTTAAGGACGTCGCAAGATCAGAAAGGTAATCATGGTCAGCCATTCTGTATCCCGGATCCTGCGGCGCTAAGCCACCATCACGCTGCTTGAGCTCTCAGGCAAGTCCACGCCGAAGGCCCGTTGGTAGAACTCGGCGATGACCGGGCGTTCTAACTCGTCGCATTTATTGAGGAATGTCATGCGAAACGCCTGCGCGATGTCGCCGTCAAAAATTCGCGCGTTCTCAGCCCAATTCATGACGGTGCGAGGGCTCATGACGGTGGAGATGTCACCGGCCATAAAAGCGTTGCGGGTCATATCGGCGACGCGCACCATGGACGCCAAAGTCGCTTTGCCGTCTTCTGTGCCGTAATGCGGCGATTGCGCTAAAACGATGGCCGCTTCAGAATCATGATCGAGATAGTTCAGCGTGGTAACGATTGACCAGCGGTCCATCTGGCCTTGGTTAATCTGCTGCGTGCCGTGATAAAGCCCGGTCGTATCGCCCAGGCCGACAGTGTTGGTGGTCGCAAACAGGCGGAAATTGGCATGCGGGCGAATAACCCGGTTTTGATCGAGCAATGTCAGCCGGCCTTGGGCTTCCAGCACGCGCTGAATCACAAACATCACGTCCGGGCGGCCGGCGTCATATTCATCAAATACAAGCGCAACCGGATTTTGCAGCGCCCAAGGCAGGAGGCCTTCGCGAAACTCTGTAATTTGCTTGCCGTCTTTTAAGACAATGGCGTCTTTACCGACCAGATCAATGCGGGACACATGGCTGTCGAGATTGATGCGCACCAGCGGCCAGTTCAGGCGCGCGGCGACTTGCTCAATATGGGTCGATTTCCCCGTGCCGTGATAACCCTGCACCATGACGCGGCGGTCAAACGCAAAGCCGGCCAAAATGGCTTGGGTGGTCTCGCGGTCAAAAAGGTAGTTCGGGTCAATCTCCGGCACATGCTCGCTGCGCTCAGAAAAGGCCGGAACCTGCATGTCGAAATCGACGTTAAACAGCTCGCGCGCGGACATTGTTGTATCAGCCTGCAGGATTGGGAATGTGTCGGTCATAGGGGTGTCTCTTTTTGAGGGCGTATTTTTAGATCAGTCTGTGGCGCCGGCTTGAGCTTGGATCCCGATTTTCATCGGGATGAGCGAATTAAAATGGGGTTTTATATTTTTGCTTTTTTGTGAGTCGCGTCTTTCGTTATCTCTGTGGTTCAGTCTTCCTAACGTCGCTCATCCCGACGCACGTCGGGATCCAAGCGGTGTGTCAGGCAATCTGCATATAAGTCGGGATATAAATTCTCATCGGGCAGGGGCCACATAGGTACTGTATGCAAATCAATCCATTCAGGATTTAAATCTTCAATCAGTTCTATTTTCCAGGCCCGCTTCCACTCCTTTAATTGTCTTTCTCGCTTAAACGCCTCATCTCCCGACCCGAACATTTCATACCAAACCAAATGTTTCAAACCGTATTGCTTTGAAAACCCGGCAAAGGTTCCGGCGATGTGTTGCTCCATTCTTAAATTCATTGAATCGGTGTGCCCGATATACAGCGTGCCATATTTGGCAATGGTGATAATATATGTGTGGAATATCAGCTCATATCCCATGTAAAAACCTTTACGCCAAATTCGTCGTCTTCAGCACTTTGTACGCTTTCACCACGCGCTGGAAACTCTCCACGGTGGATCCGTCGCCGCCATTGGCGTCGGGATGAAGTTGTTTGACGAGTTGGGTGTAGCGCTCGCGCACCATTTTGGGGCCGGAAAATTCGTCAAGGCCCATATCTTTAAGCGCTTTAAGCTGCATTTTTGTCAGGCGGCGTCTGGGCTGCTCGGCCATTTCGCGCTCGCCGCCAAAAATATTATAGCCTTCTGCGCCGGCCTTGGCTGTTCCGCCGGCGGCCTTTTTGCCGGCCTTGGCGCGCTCGCCCGTATTTTTGCGCACGTCCCATGTGGGGCGGTGACCGTGGCGGGCGCCGACCTGCCATTCGGCAATGTCTTCATCGCTCATGTCGGAGAAGAAGTTCCAATTCTTATTATATTCGCGCGCATGCTTTTGGCAGAAATTGTAATATTCACGCAGCCGGTCAGGCGATTTAGGGGCTTTGCAGCCGCCTTTTTCGACGCAGCCGGCCCAATCGCACTCTTTCTCATCGGCGCGCAGTTTTTGCTTGCCGGGCTTAATGCGGATATCAATGCCTTTGGGGCGGTAGCTAAAGTCGTCGGCCATGCTTATATGGTTTCCATATGAAATGAATTAAGGGACTGCGTAAAATGGGCATAATCGCCGACACTATCAAGGCCAAACTGACCAAAAGTTTCAACCCGTCGCACCTGGACGTGATTGACGAGAGCTATAAGCATGCCGGCCATGCCGGGGCGGCGGCCCACGCGGCGGATAATCCCCTTCAAGACGGGCAAAGCGCTGAGTCGCATTTCCATGTTGTCATTACGTCCGAAGCCTTTGACGGGATGTCCCGGCTGGCCAGACATAGGGCGGTCATGGACGCGCTGGCAGATTTAATGAAGTCTAAGGTCCATGCCCTGAGTGTTGAGTTTCGGTAGGGGCGCATTTTATGCCTGCGCCCCGCACAAGCAGAATGTCCACATAACCGGTATCGGCAAGGATATAGCGACGTTTGCCTGCCTCAGCCCAAGTAATAAAGCCGCCGGCGTCCAGTCGGCAAGCTTGGGTGCGCGGCCCTTCGTGGTCACAGCCTAAAAACCCGTCTCTGTAACTGAAATCAAAGCCCATGATTTTATCGACATCCGGGACGCCCGGGCCGGGGACGGGCAGGCCCTCTTTGATAAGACATTCATCGCGCGGATTTTGCGCCGCAAGTGTCGCTGCATCTGCGGCCGCTGAACCCGGCGCGCGGCGACGGGCGACGACATCTGCTACAGGCTTGGACGGGGGGGCGGCGCGTTCAGATTTTTTGGATGTTGTCGCAGTTTCGGGCTTAACACCGGGCGGGGGCTCAGAGCTGACTTGCGTGCAGGACGCGGTGATAACGGTCGCCGCGAAAAAGGCCGAGACGGTCAGGCGACTGCGCATCAACGGATGTCCGGCTTAAAGGTTTTTTCGACTTTCAGCTTTGTAATCTGATTTTTCACCTTAGACAGAATTTCAAACCGGTAGCCGTGAAAACTGAACACGCGCCCGGAATCAGGTATGGTCTGGGCTTCGTGAATGACAAGGCCCGCGACTGTGACCGCTTCATCATCCGGGAGGGACCAATCGCGCGCGCGGTTTAAATCGCGAATTGGCAGGTCACCGGCCACAGACACGCTGCCGTCTTTATTGACGGTCAGGCCTTTAATGACCTCGTCAAATTCGTCCTGAATATCGCCGACAATTTCTTCGATAATATCTTCCAGCGTAATCACGCCCATCAGCGCGCCATATTCATCAACAACCAAGGCAAAGTGCCCGCGCTGTTTTTGGAATGCGCGCAGCTGGCTGACTGCGCCGGTGGTTTCCGGCACGAACCACGCCTCGCGCATGATTTTTTCAGGGCTGAGCTTTTCAAAGTCACCGTCCGTTTTAGCCAAGGCGGCCAGAACGTCTTTGGCATGCAGCACGCCGATAACATTGTCTTGATTATCGCGATAAAGCGGCACGCGGGTATGGCCGCTGTCCATGACTTGGGTGACAACGTCTTTGCCGGGCAGATCCGCATCGACCATGACCAAAGATTTGCGGTGGATCATGACATCCTCAACCGTTAAATCGCCCAGCTCCAGCGCGCCGATCATGCGGTCGCGGGCGGTTTTGGCCACGCTGCCTTCTTGGTGGTGCAGGTCCACCGCGCCGCGAATTTCGTCCATGGCCGACCACGGCGAGGCGTCGCTGTCCACGCCAAACGTGCGCAGCACGGCCGAAACAATGCCTTGGACCAGCATGACAATCGGGGCGAGGACTTTGACCAAAATACTGACGGGACGGGCCACGGTAACGGCGGCTTTGTCCGGCTGGGTAATAGCGTAGGTTTTCGGCAGGACTTCGGCGAAAATCAAAATGGTGATGGTCAACGCGGCGGTCGCGCTTGCCAGCGCAAAGCCGCCGGACCCAAACAGGCGCGCAAACAAGGCGCCGGTTAAAACCGACGCTAAAATATTGACCAGATTATTGCCCAGCAACAGCGCGCCCAGCAGGCGCTCGCGGCTTTCCATCATTTTAGACACTAATGTGGCGCGCTTATCGCCTTCTTTTTCCAAGCTGTGCATGCGCACGCGCGACGCCGCGGTCAGCGCGGTTTCAGACCCGGAGAAAAAGGCCGATGTGCAGAGCAGGCAAAAAATCGCGAAAAATGTCCCGATAGTTTCCCAATCCCATCCGGAAATTGATGACAAGAGATTTTCCATCATGAGGCCTTGTTGATCTGCGCGGCCCAGAACGCTTTGACCGCGCCTGTATCCGCTTTGGGCTCTATAAAGGCTTCGCCGATTTTGCGGGCCAAAATTAAAGTCAGATTGCCGCCGGAGTTTTTCTTATCTTGGGCCATATGCGCCATGTGCCGCTCCGGGCTTGCCTGTATGTCCGGGGGCAGGGCGGAAAAATGCGTCAGGCCAAGGCGGTGAATATGCGCCGTGACCCGCGCGGCGTCATCATCAGAGCATATGCCCCGCGCCGCGCTGTAATCAAAGGCGAGCGCCATGCCGGCCGCAACCGCTTCGCCGTGGAGCAACGCCCCGCCATAACCGGCTTCGGCTTCCAAGGAATGAGCAAAGGTATGGCCGAGATTTAAAAGCGCGCGCCGCCCGCGCTCAAACTCGTCTTCGGACACGACCTTGGCCTTGGCTTCGCAAGATTTTGTAATGGCGTGGCGCACGGCTTCGGGCGTCAGGTCCAGAACGGCTTGCCCGTTATTGTCCAGCCAATCAAAAAACGCTGCATCGCCGAGCAGGCCGTATTTCAGCACTTCGGCATAGCCGGCTTTCACCTGCCGCTCGGGCAGAGTGGACAGGACGTCCGTGTCAATCAACACGCAGGCGGGCTGATAAAACGCACCGATCAGGTTTTTGCCTTGGGGCGCGTTAATACCGGTCTTGCCGCCGACGGAGCTGTCCACCTGGGCCAGCAATGTTGTCGGAATTTGGATAAAGCCGCAGCCGCGCTTGTAAACGCTCGCGGCAAACCCGGTCAGATCGCCGATTACCCCGCCGCCCAGCGCAATCAGGGTGTCATTACGCTCCAGCCCTTCGTCCAGAAGATCGCTGAGCAGGCTTTGTAAATGCTCAAAACTTTTCGTCGATTCGCCGGCCGGGAGAACATGGAGGCTCGCCGTAATGCCGGCGGCGCGTAAGGATTCTGTCAAAGCCTCCGCGTAGATCGGGGCGACATTTGTGTCCGTGATAATCGCGGCGCGTCCATTCTTAATATACGGCGCCACATACTCGCCCGCGCGGGCCAAAAGGCCGCGCCCGACATAAATGTTATAGCTTTTGGAATCGGGCTCGACCCGAACAATGTCTACGGCTTGCATTTTGCAACCTTATCTGATGTCTCGCTCGCCTCATAACGGGCGCGCAGGCTTTTTATGACGCGATCAACCGTGCGGGTATGCGGCCCGGTATTGGCGTCAACAATGATGTGGGCGCGGGCATAGTGCGGCTCGCGTGCTTTTAAAAGCTCTCCAAGCTTGGCCTTGGGATCCGGCACATTGAGCAAGGGGCGGTTCTTTTTGCGTTTTACCCGCTCAAATATCACGTTTTGATTGGCTTTCAGCCAGACGCAGACCGCGCCGGCGTTCAGGGCGGCCTGGGTGTCTTCCTGAACATAGGCCCCGCCGCCTGTGGCCAGAATAATCGGCGGTCCGTCCAAAAGACGCTCAATCACCCGCCGCTCGCCCGCGCGAAAGGCGGCCTCGCCGTGATCGCGGAAATATCCGGCAACCGTACGGCCGGACGCGCGCTCGATTTCCTCGTCGCTGTCATAAAACGGCATATCAAGCTTTTTGGACAGGCGGCGACCGATTGTGGTTTTACCCACGCCCGGCATGCCGACCAGCGCAATGGAGCGCCCTCGCATATAGGATAAATCGTCAGTCACAGCGCGCGTTTCTAAAATTCGCGAACGCGCAGCGCGAAAAGCCTGCAAGCAGGCCGTGACAGCGGCGTTATGAGTTTGTACATGTGCATGGGGCTTTATGTCCGGAAAATGCCGCATTCTCAATATGTAATGTGGTCTGAGAGAAATTAACACAGGGTCCGCGTCCTTAATTGCACGCGGAAAAGACAACTGACATGAAAAAAACCGTTATCGCACTTGGCGTCATCTTTGTTTTGGCTTTGCTGGCTTTCGGCGCGCTTTTAGTGGGCACCGGTCCGAATGATGCGCCGTCCGAGCCTGTCGTCGTCGAAATTCCCGATACATTTGAGAAATAGCTTATGATGCGCGCGCTTTTACTGTCCTCTTTTTTGTGCCTGACGCCGCTCGCCGGCGCGCAGAGCTATGACCAATATAATGAAGATATTGCCGTGCAGCAGCTTGGCGATGCGCGCAGTTTTGA
>CALLVD010000010.1 GCA_938010385.1 uncultured Robiginitomaculum sp. | reverse complement strand
GACTCCTTTCTCATCCGCTGTGACAATGGGCAGTGATACGGTCTCCAAAGCCATCAGCGATGCTGCCAAAGATAAGAAGGTCAAAGCGATTGTTCTGCGTGTTGACAGCGGCGGCGGCTCTGCCATCGCCTCTGATCAAATGTGGGACGCCGTTGTGCGCGCAAAAGCGGCGGGCAAGCCTGTCATCGTCAGCATGGGCCAATACGCGGCCTCCGGCGGTTACTATATGGCAGCGCCCGCCGATAAAATTCTGGCCCAGCCTATGACCCTGACAGGATCCATCGGCGTTTTAGGCGGTAAAATTGCGCTTGAGGAGACTTATGCCAAGGTGGGATATAATGTCGACGCAGTCAGCAAGGGCGGCGACTATGTGTCTGCCTTCTCATCTGACACGCCTTGGACGCCTGAAATTCGCGAAAAAGTCCGCGCGACTATGGAAGACATCTATGTCGATTTCACGACGCGCGTCGCCGAAGGCCGCAACATGCCGATTGAGCGCGTGCGTGAAATCGCCAAGGGCCGCGTCTGGACCGGCGTTCAAGCCAAAGAAATCGGACTGGTCGACGAGCTTGGCGGTTTGATGGACGCGATTGAGGCGGCCAAGGCCGCCGCGGAGATTGACGCAGACACGAATGTGAAAATTAAGAAATTCCCGCGCCCGCTCACTACGTCTCAGCAGATTGAGCAGCTTTTGGGCGGCAGTGTCAGCGCCGGCAAAAACCTGTCAGCCCTCAGCGAAATACTGGCTGCGCCGGAAACGCAGGCTTTGCTGAAAGCCCGCGAGGCCGCCCTGTCGAATTCCGCCTCTGCACAAGACAGAAGCCTTAGCGCCAATTTGCCCGTAATTCGGTAATCGGGCCGACCGTCACAAATCTGTCAGGCGAAGTGACTTGGCCCGGCGCAGTTTGAGCTGTACACCGCGCGCATGAGTTATTGGGTCAACGATTTTAAGTTTTCGCGCGGCGGCATTTATGTCAAAGCGACAGACACACTTGTCCCGGTTAATGCGGCCAATACCAAAGACACAATGGTCTGGTTTACTTATTATATATGTGAGCTGGTCCGTAGCCTGCCGGTGCGCCTGAAAGCCCCGCGCGCGAGGATTTATGCCGTGCCCGCCCGGCCGCGTGCTTGGTATTTGCTCTGGGCGGCGAGTTATCGGGCCGGATATAAATTTGTCAAAGACCCTCAACATGCCGACATCCACATGAGCTTTGAAGATCAGACCACTACCGACCGCGCCCTTCCCGCCGGCAGCATAAACGGCAAGTGCACCGACATTTCAAAATCAAAAGTCGCGGCCGTCTTTGAGCAGGTTTTCGGCTACGCCCTGTCTGTGGACCCGCGTAACTATGACGGCGATATGGTCGTCAAATCTGAGACCAACGGCGCCCATGACGGCTATATCCTTAAAGTCCCCGCAGAGCCGCAAGACGGGCTTGTGTATCAACGGGTGATTGACACAAGCGCGAACGGCTATGTCACCGATTTGCGCTGTCCAAGCGCAGGCGGACAGATTGACGTTGTCTATATAAAGCGCCGCCCGGCCAATCAGCGGTTTGCCAATATGAACTCAAGCTGCACCCTTGCCCGCCCCGAAGATCACCTGTCCGATGAAGAACGCGCAAAGCTTTCAGACTTTGCCGCCGCCATGGGTCTTGATTGGGGCGGCATGGACGTCTTGCGCGATAATGCGAACGGGCGTATTTACGTCGTCGATGTTAATAAGACGGATATGGGCCCGCCAATCGCACTGCCTTTAAAAGATAAACTGCGCTCTGTGACGGTGCTGGCGAAAAGCCTCACGCGCATGATTAATGCAAAATTGGAAACAGCCCAATGATAAGCCCTATACCGTTTGTGAAATCGTTCGAGTTTGATTACGGAAAGCCCGCTCAGCTGTCCCCGCTCATCCGGCGCGTGGTCGCCGATAATCCGGGACCGTTTACCTATACCGGGACCGGGGTTTACATTATCGGCACCGATGAAGTTGCTGTCATTGACCCCGGCCCGGTGACAGGCAATCACCCGGCTGCGATCGACGCGGCGCTGGAAGGCTGCACAGTCACCCATGTCTTAGTCACCCATCACCATGCCGATCATTCTCCGCTGGCCAAGCCATTGGCCGAAAAGCATGGCTGCAAAGTCTATGGCTACGGCCTGCAAATCCGCGAGCCCGAAGGCGGCGAAGTGCGCCTGGAAGCCGGAGACGACTTGACCTTCAAGCCGGATATCGAAATCCGCGACGGCAATATCATCAAAGGCAAAGACTGGACCGTCCGCGCCCTGCATACGCCGGGCCATACGTCCAATCATATGTGCTACGCGCTGGAGGAGGAAAACACGCTGTTTTCCGGAGATCATATTATGGGCTGGTCAACAACGGTCATCAGCCCGCCGGATGGGGATATGGGCGATTACTTTAACAGTCTTGACCACATTAAAGCGCAAAATTTTGATAAAATCTGGCCGACCCACGGGCCGTGCATCGAAGACCCTGCCCCCTTCATTCAGGCCTATATCGACCACCGCCGGCACCGAGAGCAGCAAATATTGGATAAAGTCAGCGAGGGGCTTGAGACGATCGGCGCGATTGTCGAATCGCTCTATACCCATGTGGACAAACGGCTGCACCCGGCAGCGGCGCACAGCGTTTTGGCGCATATTATTCACTTGGTTGATACCGGCCGTCTTGTCAGTAACAGCACGCCCGGGCTGCGCAGCACGTATAAAATCGCCGCTTAATCGTCGCCTCTGTCCGTGCCCATGGCATAATCCCAAAACCGAAAATACAGGCCATAATTCCCTGTAAAGCGGGTGTGGTGTTTATTGTGGTGGGTCGCCGTGATGAACACTTTGCCAAACCACCCCTCTATCCAGCGCTGCGGATAAATTTCCCGTCCGGCGTGATTAAAAACAGCGTTCATCGTCATAATCGTCAGCAAGACCAAAACAACGCCGACATGAATCGGAATGACTAAGGCCAGCGCCGGCAAGAACCATGCGCTGATGACCGCTTCAAGCGGATCAAACGAAAAGCTCGCCCAAGGCGTCGGCTGCTTTGACTTATGATGGCCGGCATGGGTGGCCTTATAAAAACGCGGCATATGCATGACGCGGTGGGTCCAATAAAAATAAGTGTCATGGGCAAACAGGTAGAGCGCGCCGGAAAACAGTACGTAGACCCAGCCGCTTACATCTGTAATCGCGCCGCTATAAATAGCCGTTCCGCCCTGTTTCCACATTTCAAGCAGCAAAGCCCCGGGGGCGGCATAGATAAAGCTTGAGATGAGCGACAAAGTAATTTCATGGCGAATAATTTTGCGCGTGGGCGCGTGCTTGCTCAAGCGCGGGGCTTTAATCCGCGCTTCATCGCGCATCCACAGTGACCAATGCACCGCGCCGGCGATGACGACATAGCGCGCCATAATAATCACGACGAGCGCGATGTAAGTCAGCAGCAAAGCAGA
>CALLVD010000009.1 GCA_938010385.1 uncultured Robiginitomaculum sp. | reverse complement strand
GACGAGTTAGCCGTTCCTTCCAAATCAACAATGTTTTCATAATAACGCGCGCCGACAGTAACAGAGAACTGCTCCGTCAAATCGTAAGAGGCTTCACCGAAGATGCCGAGGTTTTCATCGGTCCGCCGAACATCATTACGGAAGATTGTATCTTGGGGGAATGCGCCGTCATCAGAACTGTAGCCCGGTCCGGGGAAGCGGAAATTGTCGGGAAAACCGAAATTGCCGGAATATGGGCCAAGGGCATTGTTACCGGGATAGCTGAAGTCAACAACTTCTCTGAGAACGGTTTCGCCCGTAAACGCGCCGAATGTCGCGCGTAAACGGTTCTCGGACGGCGTTGTAAAGCGCAGCTCATGTGTATTGACTTCCAGATTGGAATCCACGACGCCATAAAGGTTTGGCGCCTGACATGTACCTTCGATCATATCGTCATAGGCGGCGTAAACAGAATAATCACAGATGTAATACGGGAGATATTGCGCAACATACAGATACTCTGTGTAGTCAATACGCTGCTCTGCTGTGCGATCTGTGTAGGCGCCGGTGTAGACCGCGTCCAAGGCACCGATACGGCCATTTACAGTCCAGCTGACATTGGAAAACTCGTCATTCAATTCGCTTTCTTCATAAGCCTGAATTTCGTGTGCCCCCAGATCAGGGTTGGCGAGGAATACACCCTCGGTGTCCAATGTTTGTTGAGCGTAAGCGAGATTGACGGACCAATCTTCGTTAAACTCTTTGAGGCCGGAAACGCGGAAGCCGAAATACTCTGCGTCGTTTTGATCCTCTTCGACGATTGCAACGGCATCAATGGCGTTAAAGTTCGGGTTATTGACGTCAAGTCCGGCTTTAAATCCGGCGCGGCCTTCACCGACGACTGTACCGTTATCGCGGGTCGCATCTGCTGTGCGGAACCGCGCGGACTCGCGCATATTAAGCGTACCGGCAACAGCATCGGTCCAGCCGCCCTGTCGGTCAGCATAGACAACACCGCGAAGCGCCATCGTATCACCGATCGGAACGTTATAAACGGCTTGGCCCATAAATGAGGCTTCGCCGCCTTTGGTGAAGGATGTGCCGACAGTAAAGCTGGCTTCTTCGACGCCGATTTTCGGCTTGTTTGTGATCATACGGACCGTACCGGCCTGTGAACTGGCTCCGAACAATGTCCCTTGGGGACCGGAGAGGACTTCGACGCGCTGTAAATCGGCGGCGTAGACATCAAGGTTACGGCCGGGCTGTACCAAAGGCTGCTCGTCCAGGTAAAAGGCGACGTTTGGCGCAAGGCCTGCAACACCCGCAATGGAGGTCGCCGGCGTTGTCGAGGCCAAACCGCGAATGTAAATTGTGTTATTACCCGGACCGGCGCCGCCGGCGGTCACACCCGGGAGTTCAACCAGATAATCCGTAAAAACGTCAACACGCAGTTCGTCGAGCGTGTCTTCACCCAGTGCAGTGACAGCAATCGGCACATTTTGTGACGTTTCGGCGCGTTTCGTCGCCGTGATAATAATTTCGTCAACTTGCGCGAATGCGGGCGCTGATAGTCCTGCCGTCATAAGCGCACACGCGGCGCTGCAGGTAAGTAAATGACGTTTTTGCATAAAGAATCCCCTCGATGAATTACTTTTATTTCCGAAAATTCGGATGTGGTACGCACACGAAAAGTGCGGCTCTGCACATTCATAATAGGCTGCTGTCCCACGTCCACAGCAGCGCAAAAATTAAAACATTAATATTAGCCGTCCCTATAGTAGAGCGGCGGATACCGAGCCGGCAAGAAGTGAATTAAAACAAGGGTATAACTCTAATTACCCTACTGAGACGCAAATGTTTCAGCCGGCCCGGTCCCGAAAGTTTATTTTCGGTGTGACTATTTAGTCACACCTTATTCGTCCCGGGAGCGTTATAATCGGACATAAATGTACGCAGCGCCTTAATTGGGGCAAAATTATAGCCCTAATGTTAATCTTTCTTCGTTTCGCGCGGCGGCCCTGCACGCTATATCTGCAATGTGATTTTCTTTTTCGGCATAATTTTATTGGCGGCCTTAACAGCATTGGCTGTTATCGACGCGCGAACACTTCGATTGCCGGATTTTCTGACATTCCCCTTGATTGGCGCAGGTATTTTGCAGGCCCGGATGTTAAACAGCGGCGTGCAAAACGCGGTAATCGGCGCAATCGCGGGCTATGGCGCATTTGTCATTATTGAACTGGGCTATAAACGTTTGCGGGGACAAGACGGTCTGGGGCGCGGCGATGCCAAACTGCTGGCCGCCGGCGGAGCCTGGTGCGGTTGGGCGGGCCTGCCGCTGATTGTGCTGATCTCGAGCGCTTTGGCCCTGATCGCTCTGCTCTTTCCGTCCTTTAAGAAAATGGCCGGCAACGGAGAAATTCCGTTCGGGCCGTTTCTCGCGCTCGCTGTTGCCATCGTCTGGATGTCTTTGCAAATCGCGTAAGGCCTTATCCTCAAATTTGGCAGGCCGCTAAGCCGACCACAGGCACAACCCTTTCCCAAGCCTCGCCGGGCGCAGCGGGACGCAGGCGCAGCAAACCGGATTTATAGCGCGTGCCTTTTGGAATAACTTGCGGCTGTCGCATGTCCAGGGACAGGGCTGTATTGCCGGCCGTAAAGCTTTGTTTGGGCGGCAAAGCCTGCCGCTGCGGCGGGGGCAAGGAGCTCAATTTCAAAGGCACTTCGGCCTGTCCGTCATGCCAGACGGCATCTTGCCCTGACGGCCGGGTAAAGAAAACAAGCCGCCGCGATGCGTCCGCTGTCCAAACGAACAGGCCGCAATCCCCGGAGTTTAAAGTACGGGCGCTGAGCTGCATTTTTGACCCGGGCGACGGCGCGACGGGCTTGGGCGCACTTGCGCAGGCACTGATAAAAAATACTGTCAGGCCGGCGGTCAGAATATTCTTCATTGCCATCTCCCTGTTTCACGCAAAGTATAGCGGTCCCCGCTGCGTGAAAATCCGAAAAGCGCCATGACATTTTGCGCCGCGCCGTCAGATGTTTGGATTGACAGCGTGCCGTTATATCGCCCGTCCGCAAAGGCTTTAAACAGCATTTCTGCCGACTGCCCGTTTTCAGTCCCGGACAGCGTCAATACCAAAGCGCCGTTTTCACAGGCCAAAGGTCCGGACAGGGCAGGCCCGCGCCAAGACCAAAGCCGGTCATTGGATTTTAAAATATTTGTACGCGCGGTCCCCGCCGCCTCGGTGCATCCCGCAGCGAGCGCATCGGGGTCAAATGACATTTTTTCTATCTGCACGGAAAAATCACCGCTTAAGCCCGCAAGGCGCCCGTCCACATTTGAAAATGTCCAGACCTGTCCGGATATACTGACATCACGCAGACCCGACCGGCCGGCCTTGCCCTCCATGCTTATGCCGGGCATTCGCGTTTTAACCTGCAGCGGCGGCTTCGCTGTCAATGCGTGCAGCGGGCGCAAACGGTAGATGACGGGGCCGAAAGCGTCCGCGCCGGTAATTTGTCCGCGCCACACTGTCCCCGCCGCAACCGCGTTTGGCCCGAGCGCGCCGCCGGCAAAATGTTTAAAGAATGGCTGCGCCGGAAGCTGCCATATCAAGGCTGCCATGCCGGCCAGAGAGCAAAGTCCTGCTTTCAGTTTTATACCCACATCAAAGACCGCGCAGGGTGAGTTGCGCGCTGACGGTTCCGCCCTCACGCCGGGAAATCTGCACGCCTTCAATTTGCGCGGCATATCCGGCCGTCAGATTTGATAAAAATGCAAACACCTGAGCAGAGTCTACATCCTCAAACCAAACTTTCAGCGCGCCGCCCGGCTCGCTTTGCAATCGGGATATGGGCAGGCTTTGCTCGGCCGCCAGAGCCACAATAACGGAGCGATCAAACGCAGCACTGCCGGCGGTGCTGCCCGATTTCGCCGCGATCATCGGCGCGCCTTTGCGCACGATATCGTAATCGCGCAAGGCCGCCGCCTGAGCGCGCTGCGCATCCGCTTTCATCGTCAGAACAGGCTTTAGCACCACAAACCAAAGCGCAAACAGCGCAAGCAGCCCGGCCATAACCGCAATCAAAACCTGTTCGCGCGGCGTGCGGGATTTGACATAGGCCATCATGATCCGCTCCCCGCGCTCAGCACCGCATCACCCATCATCACGCCGGCGCGCTGTCGCAGATTTCCGGTGGTCAGCGCCCCGCCGGCGCTTGCTGCGGCGCGCTCCATTTGCGTGGCGGCTTGTAAATCAGGATAGATAACCCGCACCCGCAGCTGATCACGCGCGGCGTTATAATCAAGGGTCTCAATCTGCGCGCCCGGCGTTGCCTCAAGCGCGGAAAACAAAATAGCCGACAGGCTTATAAAGTCGGCTTTCTGCCCGCCGCCGGATTTCAGCGCGCGCAAAACACTCGGCGCAGGATTGGCCGGCGCGGCCTGTCCGGTCGCCGCCGTGTAAGTCGCCGCCGTTTGCGCCTTTAAATACTCGGTTTGGGCATCCGCCGCGCGTGATTGCATGATCTGCCATCCGATGACAGACAGGCCAAAAATAGCTGCAAAGCTTGCAATGCGGGCCAGGCCGGCGGCTGACATACCCGCGCCTTTGCGCATTGAAAACGCGCCGGAGGCAAAATTCATCGCGCCTTCAAAACTCACCGCCTGCGTTTCGGGACCTGTCTGCACCACGCGCTCGGCGCCTTCATAAAAATTTTCGTCAACAGCGTAGCCGTCCGTTCCGCCGGTCAGGCTGTGCGGGACAATAACCCGCCTCGCCATTTTAAAGGCCGGACCCGGAAGCGCGGCGTCGTAATCTGCGTATATCCCGGCGATGTCCAAGCCTGTTTCGCGCAAAGCCTCAATCACGCTTTGCATTTTATCGCGGGCAATGACGCCGGCCCGCTGCCCGTCAGCGGCGATAATAATATGCTGGCTGTCGACAGGCGCAGCGATGCGGTCTTCCAGAGCAAAGCTTGCCGCTTGCAGCCGCTCTTGGCCGCGCAATTTCGGAAGGTCGAGCGCGTAAATCCGCGCCCATTGGCCGGGCATAATGACAGAGGCAAGCCCGTCAGCCACAGCGTCCGTCAGCGCGTCAAACCGGACCGCTTGCCCGGCGTCGGTCACGCCGATTGCCGGACCGGTGATATCGTCTGAGAGCCAAAGCTTCATCGCGGCGTCTCCGGATTACCGGAATTCAGAACAGGCGCAGGCACATAGCGATTTTCATCGCCATAACGGCGCGAGAGCTGCGCAGCGCGTCTGTTGCTGATTTCAAATTCCATAGTCACGACCCTTTGAATGTTTTGATAAACAATTCGCGCATCAATCCCAATCAAATTCGTCTCATAGCGCAGCGCGTTTATATCGGCATCATTCAGCGTGACCCCTTGCATCGCCGGCGATTCGGCAAAAGTCTGCGCCGTATAGGCTGCACCCGGCGTGTCCAGCGCCATGCGCGCAGCCGGCAGTGCGTTATCGCCGAGCATGGCCGCCAAGACCGGCGCTTGAGCCGGGAGCAAGCCATTGACATTAACGCGCGTCTCGCCCGCGTCGCGAGCGCAAATAAACGGGCGCAATTTTTGATACAGCGGCTCATCCATCCCGCTGACGGCGCGCAGTTCTGTGATGGATAGCATGGCCGTATTTGCCGTACGGTAGGGCGGCTCTTCGGCCAGATAGGCATAATCCTCTGCCCCGCCCGGTAAAGCCTGACTGTCCGCGTCAACCCAGTCCGCTACAGCAGACGTCAAATTTGCAGCGACTTGCGGGTCCGAGCCTAAGGCCAATAACAGCCGGCGAAATTGCCGGCGGCCGGATGCGTTTTCAATCGCGCCCAACGAAATGCACGACCCGCGATCACTTAAAGTCAACATCATCGTCCCCCCTTCAAAGGGCAGGACAGCCGTGGGGCGGGTTTTTAAAAATTGCGTAAGCTGTGCAGGCTCCGCTGTGGCCAATTGCGCTTCCAAATAGGTTTTTGCAAAATCCTGCGCGGCTTGGGCGTAAGCGTCGGCCTGGGCGGCGGCCTGAATATTGGCGGTGCGGCGCACGCCAAAACGCACATCATCCAGCATCTCAACGGCTATGGCCGCCATCAAGGTCATGACTAAGAGCGTGGTCAGGAGCACTGCGCCGCGCTCTGATTTTTTAATCGGCCGACTCATAATCCGGCCTCAAAATATTGATCGAGCACCTGCCCGTTTTTATACTCGGCGCGAATGCGCACGACATTAAGCGGCGGATCTTCGCGCGCAGACTTCAGGGCAGATACAGGCACTGACGGGTTCGTGACAAGGCGCTCATTTTTATAAAACTCAATCTCCAAATCCGCCAAATCCGTCAGCAGCACGCGGTCTGATGTCTCGGTGACTTGCGCGGGGTTTTCGCTCGGCAAGGCGCGGCGGATAAGCTGCCCGCGTTCAAAAACATAGCTCACCCGTTGCAGCTCAGACCGCTTTTGCAACCCGCCGGGATTGGCGCGGCCTGTGCGGGTAAAGCTCAGCAAATTTTCATCATAACCGCCGGACAGCAGAAACGGATCGGCCGCGCCGAAACTGTCTCTGTTTTCCCGCAAAATCATGTGCTGCATATCCGCCTTAATCAGCGCGCGCATAACTTCAATATCGCTGACCTCTGACAGGCGGGTTTTGACCTGATCCCGGGCAGACAGGCTGCCGGTCAGAGCGGTCATAGTCCCGGCCGAAATCAGCGCGAAGATAAACAGCGCAATCAGCATTTCCACCAGCGTAAAGCCGGCGTCGGATTTGCGGCGCCCGCTCATGGCTCATCGCCTTCAGTATCCGCCGCCGGCTCGGAAGCGGCCTGCGCCGGCGGCGTGCTTAGCGCCATAAAGCCCGTACGCTGCACAATCACCTGCCCGCTCTCTTCCGCGCGGCCGGCGCCCGCGGCGCGCACGTCAATCGTGATTTTGTAAAAGCGCGGCGTATCGGTGTCTGCCGTCTCAACCGCGTAAGCAAAGCGCCGGCCCATAACCTCTTGCGTTCCGGTGCGGCGACCTTTGACCGGAGCGCTCGTCCGGGTCAGGACCAGTTGGTTATCGGCAATAACGCCGGCCCAAGTTTTTTGCTCCAGCGCGCTGACCGCCTGCGCGCTTTGCGTACCGGTGCGGGTCAGGCCCATAATCGCCAATGAAAAAATCAAAAGTGCAGCCAGCACTTCAATCAGCGTAAAGCCGGAATCTTTGCGGCGGGCCCTCATCGCGCGCGCATCACGGTTTTGCCCGCCCCGTCCGTTATCACCTCAAAGCGCACATCGTCAGCGCTGAGCGTGACGATAAAGGGCGTGTTCATTCCGGTCGGCTCAAACACTACGGCGGGCGTGCCGGCCGGGCGCAGGGGCGTGCCAGCGCCTTCTATTTTCATCGCGGCGGTGACAGGCGCTGCGGTTTTGCTTTTTGAAACCGATGTCCAGACTTCATCTTCAAATCGGTAAACGGCATAGCTGCCCTCTGACAGGCCGAACCCATACGGCACGCCCTGCGTCAGCGCATTTTGCGCCGCGCGGTTTAAATCCCGGGTCATCGAATCGGCATAGGTCAGCGCAGCGGGCTTGGCGCTTGGCAGGGTCATCAGCACAGCGCCGCTCATCAGCCCGATAATGACGAGCGCGGACAGGACTTCAATCAGCGTAAAGCCGGCCTCTTTTTTATGACGCGCGCTGCGGTAAATATCACTGCTCCCAGCTCACAATATCAGCGGCGAGGCCTTCACCGCCGGGCTGTCCGTCTGCGCCCAAAGAGGAAATATCGACAAGGCCGTTTTCGCCCGGATAAACATAAATATAGTCGCGGCCCCACGGATCTTTGGGCAGGAATTTCACATAGCCGCCGGGACGGTAACGGGCGCTGTTCGGATTGCCGGCCGGCAGCGCTTTGAGCGCCTCAAGCCCGGCAGATTGCTCCGGATAGTCCAGCATATCCAACCGGTATTGCTCCAGCGCGTTTTCAATATTGCGAATGTCAGCCTTGGCTTTTTGCGCCATAGCTTTGTCTTGGGCCGGCAGCACATTGAACACCACAAAAGTCGTTAGCAGCCCAATAATGACCATGGTCACCATGACTTCGACCAGGGTAAAACCGTCTTCGCGTTTTTTATTGCGCTTAAAAAGATTTCGCATTTTCGTCTCCTAAAAGGCCATTGTGTTAAGCCGCAAAATGGGCAGAAAAATCGCGCCGATGATCAAAAGAACAATCGCGCTCAAAAATATAATGATTAACGGCTCCAGCAAGCTTAGAAAAATTGTAGTCGCCGCGTCAAACTCGCTCTCCAGATAATCGGCGGATTTGGAAAACATTTTTCCGATATCCCCGCTCGCTTCGCCGCCCGCCACCATTTGCGTGACCAAAGGCGGAAAAACCTGCGTGCGGCGCAGGGCTTCGGACAGGGCCTGTCCCTCGCGCACGCGCACGGCGGCGGCGGTTACGGCGCGGTTCATCACAGTGTTTTTCAGGGTGTGACGCGCGGTTTCCATGGCCTGCAGTGACGGCGTACCGCTGTCAATAAGCCCGGCCATTGTGCGGGCAAAGCGCGCCGCATTTAAATCCCGCGTCACCCGGCCCAGCAGGGGCAGGCGCAGCATCAGCGTATCTTTTTTAAATCTCAAGTCAGGATTACGCAGGGCTAAATTTATAAAGATGATACCGGCCACCAAGCCTATGGCGGCAATCAAGCCATAAGCTTTCAGCCAGCCTGACACCGCGATGACGGCTTTGGTCAGGCCCGGCAGGTCTTGGCCGAATGTATCAAACTGCTCAACGACCTTTGGCACGACGGCGAGCATCAATATCGTGACCACGCCCAGCGCCACGACGGAGAGCACAATCGGATAGACAGTCGCGCCGATAATTTTGCGGCGGATTTTTTGCGCCGCTTCCATATCGCTTGCCAGCCGGTCCACAACCGCGGCGAGCCGTCCGGATTTTTCACCGGACGCAATCAGGGCCACATATAAATCGTCAAAGGTTTTCGGATGAGCGCGCAGGGCTTCGGACAGGCGCGCCCCTTCCAAGACTTTGGCGCGCACATCCAAGAGCACGCCGCGCATAGGCGATTTTTCAAATTGCAGCGCAACAATTTTCAGCGCCTGCTCGACCGGCGTAGCGGCGTCAATTAAAATGGCCAATTGCCGGCTGGCTTGGGTCAGATCTTTGTGGGGG
Source organism: uncultured Robiginitomaculum sp. (assembly GCA_938010385.1). Lineage (GTDB taxonomy): Bacteria > Pseudomonadota > Alphaproteobacteria > Caulobacterales > Maricaulaceae > Robiginitomaculum. The sequence goes on along the minus strand of CALLVD010000009.1, from coordinate 4,683 downwards.
ACTTTTTTTGTTAATTTTTCGCCTGACGCCGCTTTGGACTTTGCCGCTTTAATGCTGATGGGCGTCAGCTCCCGGCCTCTTAAAAGATCGCGCGCCTCGCGGCCGGATACGGCTGCCAAAGAGCCGGTCAGCCGCTTGCCGGTTTTATCAATTGCCGCGTAATCAAACGTCTCCATGCCTTAGCCATCCTCAGCATTGGAAGCGCGGCAGACGCGCAGCACGTCCTCTGCGCTTGTGCGCCCGGCCAGCACATGAGCCGCGCCGCTTTGCAGCAAATCCGCCCGGTCTCTGAACGCATAGCTCGCCATATCGGCTTCGCGCGTGCCATCATGAATCATAGCGCGCAGCGTGTCGTCCATAATCACCAGCTCGTACAGGCCGAGCCGGCCGGCATAGCCGATATGGCTGCATTGCTCGCAGCCATGGGGCTTAAAAAACGGCTTTTTGGCGGCCGTTTTTGTCAGGCCCAGTTCTGCCAGCTCGCGCGCGCTCGGGCTGTAAGGTGTTTTACAATGCTCGCATAATCGGCGCACCAAACGCTGCGCCATAATCGCGGTCACGGTAGAGGCCAGCAGGAAAGGCTCAACCCCCATGTCGCGCAGGCGGGCAATGGCCGCGACGGCGGAATTTGTGTGAATAGTGGACAAGACCAAATGACCGGTCAGAGCGGCCTGCACGCCAATCTCCGCGGTTTCCGGATCGCGGATTTCGCCGACCATGACCACGTCCGGGTCCTGGCGCAAAATCGCCCGCAGACCGGCGGCAAAGCTCATGCCGACTTGGGAATTGACTTGCGTTTGCCCGATGCCGTCCAGCGCATATTCAACCGGATCTTCAACAGTCAGGATATTGCGCGAGCCGTCATTAAGGCCTGACACAGCTGCATAGAGCGTGGTTGTTTTGCCCGAGCCCGTCGGGCCGGTGACAAGAATAATCCCGTTCGGACGCTGCAAGGCCGAGCTCAGCGCGGCTAAAATATCCGGCTCCATACCTAAATCGGCCATGTTTAAAAGCGCGGTCGTCTTTTCCAAAATCCGCATGACGACCCGCTCGCCATATTGAGACGGCAGTGTAGACACGCGCACGTCAACGGCGCGCTCGCCCAAGTTTAATGAAAACCGCCCGTCTTGGGGCACGCGCTTTTTAGCAATATCAAGCTGCGCCATGACTTTGACGCGGCTGACGAGAACCGAGGACAGGCGCGCGGACAGATCGAGCATATCGCGCAGCGCGCCGTCTATGCGAAAGCGCACGGACAGCCGTTTTTCATAAGGCTCAATATGAATATCAGAAGCGCGGGTGCGAATGGCTTCTTGCAAAATACCGTTTATCAGCCGGATAACCGGCGCATCATCATCGGCGCCGAGCAGATCAGACGTGCGCGGCAGGTTATCAGCCAGCGCCGTCAAATCTTCCGGCCCTGACAAAGCCGTCTCTGCCGTCTCTGACAAATCGCCTTGGGCGTAGGTTTGGGAAATCAGCGCTTCGAAATCCGCGCCGCTGATGCGGTCCAGCCGGGCCGGCCGGTCAATAATGCGGCGCGCCTCCAGCAGGGCTTCGAGCGATGCTGTATCGCGGGCGGTCAAGACCGCGGCGCCGTCATCCATGCGAGCTAAAACGCCGTTCGCGCGGGCGAAGCTATAACTGAGCTTTGGCAGCTCTGTCTTGTCTTCGCCGGACACTTACGGCTTTACCATACGGTCAAATTTTGACACCTCTGCACCGCTTTGCGCTAAATCTATCGCGCGAATTTGTGACAGGCGCTCTTGAGTCAGGCGGTCTGAATCTGTGCTGTTTCGAATAATGGTCGGGCGCAAAAAAACCATTAAATTCGTGCGGTTTGTTGATTGGCCTTCAGACCGAAACAAACGCCCGATAAACGGCGCGTCGCCGAGGAATGGCAGCTTGTCAGTTTCCGTTTCGTCAATTTCTTCAATCAGGCCGCCGAGCACGATAATCTCGCCGTTATCAGCCAAGACCGTTGTTTCAATCTCGCGCGTGTTAATCACAAAATCTGATGACACAGATGACAGCGCGCCGGAGATAGAACTGACCTCTTGTGTGATTGCCAAACGGATGACATCGCCTTCGCTGATTTGCGGCGTGACGTTTAATTTAATGCCGACGTCCTCGCGCTCAAAAGTCCGGAACGGATTGATGTTATTTGCGCCCAGGCTCTCGCCGCTGGTAATCGGAATATTTTGTCCGACGATAAACCGCGCCGGCACATTATCCAGCGTTGTCACAAAGGGCGTCGACAAGACGTTGGAATCCTCATCACTGTTGACCGCGTTCAGAATAACGGAAAACAAAGTATCACCGGATCGTCCCGCTCCGCCTATAATGCCGCCTTCCAGGCCGAGCAGTGAATTAACCGCCGCCGTTTGCAAGCTGTCATTGGCCGTTGTTGACGTTTGGCTGTCCGCGACAGCGCCGGCCAGGGTCAGAATGTTCGGTGCTTGGCGCGAAAAATTGGTCCCGATAAACGGCACGGGGCTGCCATTCACCCCGCCCAGCGCAAATTGAACGCCGAGATCCTGCGCCGCGCCGTCAGAGATTTCGACGATAATCGCTTCGACCAGCACTTGCGGGCGGCGCACATCAAGGCGGCGAATAATACTCTCCAACGCTTGCTGGGTTTCGCCTGTGGCCGAAATAATCAGCGCATTACTGCCGGGTTCATAGGCCACGGTCGGCGACGGCTGCCCTTCGCGCTCATAGGCAGAGAGCAGCGTATCTAAAACTTCAATAATGCTTTTGCCGTCCGCAAAGCGCAGGGGCACAACACTGACCGCGCCCCGCGCCGCCGCGCCGCCCCTGTCCATTTGGTACAAGATTGGCTTGATGCGCGCGATCTCTGCAGCGTCACCTTCCAAAATCAGGCTGTTACTGCCCGGCATAGCGACAACTTTGTATTTAGGTTTTGACCCCGCCAAGGTCTTAAGGGCCGTTTCAGCATCAAGCGCTGTCAGATTGGTTAATTGCACGCTCTCAATCGTGCGGTCATCCGTATCCAAAGATTGAATAATCGCCCGGGCTTTTTTCAGGTTTTCAGGAAAATCTGTTATGACCAAAACGCTCGCGCCGGGGGTGGCCGTCAAAATGCCTTGAGAATGCAGGACGGGCTTAATCAGCTTCGCCGCCTCAGACGCATCGACATTATTAAGTCTGATGACCGTCGTAGCCAACGTTCCGGCATAGCCCGAATTTTGCACAAACGGCGCGTCTTGGGCCGCGCCCTGCAAGAGGGTAACGCGGTACTCTCCGCCCGATGTTCGAATGAGCGTGTAGCCGTGGACTCGCAAAACATCTTTGAACACTTCAAAAACTTCACCGGGGCTGAGGCTTTGCTCTGATGAGATTGTGACTTTGCCCTGCACGCGCGGATCGACCAAAAACGTCTTGCCGGTGACAATAGAAACGTCATCAATAAACGCGCGAATATCGGCTTGCTGCATGGTAATCTGATGATCGCCGGCCGCATGAGCTGCGCCGGTAAAGCTGCCGAGCGACAGCAGGCTTGCCGCCGTTAAGAGCGCTAATTTTTTGCTGCGTTTAAAAACCATAATATCAGCGGCCTATTGTTACAGTCAGCGGCGCATTATTGCGCAGCACGGTCAGAGTTGCAGTCTTATCGCGCGAGAGCTGCGCAATCAATCGCGGCATTGTAGACGGATCTGTCAGGGACTGCCCGTTAACAGCGGTCACCACATCACCGGATTTAAGGCCCGCCTTTTCAAGCAGGGTTGAACGGCCGCGCGGCGTAATGGCATAGCCGGTTATATTCGGTCCTGACAGTTTCGGTGACAGGCGCACAGATGCCATAATCTGCGCCGGGGTGACCGCCCCGCTTGTCTCGTCCGCCGCAGATTGCGCCGCATCGGCCTGCGAGCTGTCTTCAGCAGAGCGCCCCAAAGCCGTTTCAGGTTTGACAAAAGTCAGGCGTTCAATCGCGCCGTCCGCTTCCAAAACGATATAAGTTTTCGTCACGCCGCGCAGAAACACGCCTGATATCACTTCATCATCAATGCGGTAAGTCTTTTGTACCCTGTCCGGCGTTTCCAATATCGCGCTGCCGGTCGCGCCGTCGTCAGAGCGTAAGCCGTATAGTTTCAGGTCCAAACTTGTCTCCGGTGCATCTTCGCCGATATTGGTTTGTATGGGCGCGGCAACGCGCTCGCGGTGAAACGGGTCAAACGCAAGATTGAGTGATAAGGCGGCAACCGCCGGCTGAGCGGCTGTTACGGGGGCGATGTCAGAAACGGGCTTCCAAACGCTTTGCGGCCATAAAAAGCTGATGACGGCGCGCACAAGCACAAATGCAATCAGCGCTAAAAGCGCCAATTCGGCAAGGCGCAGGCCCCGCGACATCCAAACAGCTGATTGCCGTGTCATAATATCCTTCACTTTACCGCGTCCCGATGCCGGCCTTGTATCGGCCGGGCGTATCAAGACCTTAAGAAAGCCTTTTTAGGCGCATAAGGAAAGTGAAACTTTTTACAGAACTGCCATATCTTCCAGCAAAGCCGCCGCCCCGATCAGCGGCGCATTGGAATCATGCAGAAGGGACAGGGGCACATCAGCCATATAATCCGTGCGCGGCCCGCGTTCTAAAAAGCGGGACATGGGTCCGGGCTTTTGGAAAAAATCGATCATGCGCTCGCTGACGCCGCCGGCCAGAAC
>CALLVD010000008.1 GCA_938010385.1 uncultured Robiginitomaculum sp. | reverse complement strand
CCGGCGTCCAGATCATCCCAGGCCGCTTCCAAATCCCCGGCCGGCACGCGAATATCCGTCAGGGTCGCGCCGTCAAATTTCGCAGTGAATTCCCGCAAAGCGTCATCACCGCGCGCGCGCACTTCGGCCATGATGGCTTTGACGCCGCCGATGACCGTATCGTCCAGCATAGCGGCGGGGCGGGCGAGGGCGGCCTCGCGCTGCGATGCGTTTAAATCTGACCAAACGAAGGTTTGCATGATTTAACCTAACATCTTTTCAATCGGCAGGACGAGGATGGAGCGCGCGCCCGCGGCTTTTAAATCTTCCAGCGTGTCCCAAAAGACATTTTCTGTACACACGGCCTGAACGGCGACCAAATCGGAATCACCGCCAAGCGGGATAATGGTCGGCGCATCAGATCCCGGCAGAATTTCGCTGATGGCGGCGACGGCGTCTTTGGGCGCATTCAGCATGATATATTTACTGTCAGCAGAGCGCAGCACGCCGTCAATGCGGCGCACCAGCTTGTCGTAAATGTCCTGCTTTTCCGGCGAGAATTTGCGCGATGATTTTATTAAAACCGCTTCGGATTCTAAGATAGTTTCAAACGCGGCAAGGCCATTGGCCTCTAACGTCGCGCCGGAGGACACGAGGTCGCAAATGGACTCTGCGATATTAATGCTCGGGGCGAGCTCAACCGCGCCTTTCATCTCAACAGATGTCGCTTTGATATTGTTTTCTTTCAGGTATTTTCCCAATACGCCGGGGTAAGTCGTGGCGATTTTTGTGCCTTCCAAATCCTTTGATGATTGGATAGGGCCGTTGGAATCCGCCGCGAGGCACAGCTTACAGCGCGAAAACCCAAGGCGGCGATCAATCACCGCGTCCATGCCGCCGGCGGTCATCAGCACTTCTTCGACCAGCACGTTTTCACCGGCAATGCCAAGGTCCGCCGCGCCGGTCGCGACGAATGACGGAATGTCATCATCACGCACCAGCAACAAATCGACGGGTACGTTTTTCACCCGCGCCAGCAAGCCGCCGCCGCGTATGGAAAACCGCAGCCCGCATTTTTTCAGCATGGCAAAACTGTCTTCGGCCAGACGGCCTTTTTTCTGCACCGCAATGCGTAATCTGTCACTCATGTCTTATCTTTCAATCTTGTCAGCGCCGCGCGATATCCGCCGTGGGGCTCTTCATTTAAAAACCGGGCGACCCGCCCGATGGTTGTTGTCGATACGCCCGTGCGGGCATTAATTTCGCGGTAAGACAGCTCGCCCGCATCCAGCAGCTTGGCCACATGCCAACGCTCGGACAGGGCGCGCAGCTCTGCCGGCGTGCAAAGATCAATCAAAAATTGCTCCAGCGTTTCCGCATCCGGCACAGACGCCATAGCCTGCGCCAAAAGCGCCCTGCGCGTCGCCACATCCGTCTGCCGTTCAATTTGCACCACTTGCGTCATATCCGTCTCACTGTGTTAGCGTGCTGTTACAGTAAGGCGGTGAGGGATGCAAGGGGGAATGTGAGAGGGGGCTTGTATCGAGGGGGTATGAGCCTACTGCGCCAAGCCTGCAGACTTGAGCGCTCCGAGTTTAGAAAGGGATACAGTGACGGAAGCGAATTGGTGTCGATAACATTGGATCGTAATTTCGAACAATCTCTCCATTACCCGCTCACCCCTGCGCAGGCAGGGGTAAAGTGGCGAGGCCAAATCGAGGCCGGAGAGCTCAACACATCATTCGCGCCACTGTATCCCTGCCTCCGCAGGGATGAGCGGATTTGAGATAGGATATCCAAGGCAGACTGGTTTTTAGGCGTGAATTGCTTGTATCTGATATTCCTCCGACAACGCCTGACAATCGAACCCCCTATTTTGGAAGGGTCCAAGTACCGGTCACCAAACTTCCCGCCTCAAGTCTTCGCGCTGGGTTTTCAGCTCAAGCACCGGCCTCTCGCCGCTCATCCCGTTGAAAAACGGGATCCAAGCCGAACCTGCGATTAGCGCAGTTCAAATTTGGGACATCCGCGAAATCGCTTGGATCCCGGCCTTCGCCGGGATGAGCGAAGGGAGCATATGATGCCGGAAGCCGGCAGGGATTCACCCCTCAAAAAAAGCCCGGCGCGTATATGCGGCCGGGCTTTGCAGCGGGTCAGGGCAGGCGGACTTAGCGTCCGCTGCCCGGGCCGCCTCCCCCCCCGGGTGTTTGGCGATTGCCGGTCAGGCTGTCGGTCGGCAGACGGCCGATTGTGCCGAAGATTTGTTCGAGTACGGAGAGCTCGCGTCCGCGCGTCGGGGTTTCGCGGCCGACAAAGTTGACGATGCGTCCGTCTTCAAGGCCGTATTCGGCGACCGCTTGGACTTGGCCGTCATCGTTAAAGACGACGGCTGTGATTTGGCGTTCTTCGGTAATCGGGCGCAGATAGGCCAGACGCTGACGTACCGATGACATGTAATACCATGTCTCTTGCTCGAAAGTCCCGGTGGTAGACGGATTGCCGAGGCGCGCCAGCACGGTGGCTTTGGTATCGGCGCCGGGCTCAATTTCCTGGGGCTTGTCTTTTTCTGTCGGCACATAGCCGTGTGTCCGCAAGGTCGGGTTACAGGCCGAGAGCCCAAATCCCATTATCAGCGCCGCAGCTGCGACAGTTTTAATCAGTGCAGAGGCCATTGACCGCTTCCTATATACTGTAAGGTTGATATGACCTAACCAAGCTCGGGCGCGCATGCAAGCGTGAAGGCTGCAGATTTAAGAGGATTTCATGTTTGGTAAGCTTTTCAAACGCCGGGGCGAGGATATCGCTGCCGCCGGTCTTTACACAGAATGCTTAAAGCAATCGCGCTTGCCGGCGTTTTACGGGGCCGGGAAGGTTGATGACAGTTATAACGGCCGCATCGACCTTCTGACCCTGCATATGACGGTAATTATGGCGGCGGCGCAAAAATTCGGTGACGAAGGCCGTCAGCTTAACCAAGCGCTCTATGACGTGATGGTGCAGGACTTTAATATCGCTATGCGCGAAGAGGGCCTGGCCGATACCGGGATTTCCCGGCGCATCAAGCCGATGATCTCGCTGTTTTTTGAGCGCACGAAGGCCTATACGCAGGCTCTGCACGGCGAAGCGTCACTGACGGAGACGATAAAAAGCAATCTTCTGCCGGACGGGGACGACGATTTTACTCGCGCCCTGAGCGATTACATCGCGCAATCCTACGCCGGCGTGGATGCTATGGAACTGCCTGCGTTAAAATCCCGACAGGTCAGCTTCGCGCCCTTTATCGCGGGCTGACTTGGCGGTAGTCAGGCCGGCGCGCGTGCTGTAGACAGGGCGCAGCAAAGGGAGTCGGCTGTATATGCTTGAAGGCGTTATTATTTCTGTGGATGTCATGGGCGGGGACGACGCGCCCGGCATCGTCATTGCCGGCTGTGAGCGGTTTTTAAAAACGGACGGCAAAAGCCGCGCCGCGCGCTTTCTGCTCCACGGTGATCAGGCCGCGATTGAAAAACTTCTGAAAAAAGCGCCGCTGACCAAAGCGCGCAGCGAAATCGTGCATTCGGACAAGGCGGTGGCCATGGATGAAAAGCCGGGCCAAGCCCTGCGGCGCGGCAAGGGCAGCTCTATGTGGAATTCCATTGCGGCCGTCAAAGCCGGCGAGGCCCGCGTGGCTATATCGGCCGGCAATACCGGCGCGCTGATGGCCATGTCAAAACTGCAATTACGCATGAAAGAGGGCGTGCAGCGCCCGGCCATTGCCGGCGTGTGGCCGCGCGCGGGCGGGCAATGCATCGTGCTTGATATCGGCGCCAATATTGATTGTGATGAAACGCAGCTGACTGAATTTGCAGTGCTCGGCGAAGCCTATTACCGCGCGCTGTATAAGAAATCATCGCCGTCCGTCGGCCTGCTGAATGTCGGGACCGAGGAGGAAAAAGGCACGGCCACAATTAAAGCGGCCCATAAGCGGTTTCAAGAGCTTGATTTTGGCCTCAATTATGCCGGCTATGTTGAGGGTAATGACATTTCGACCGGTACTGTCGACGTGATTGTCACGGACGGCTTTACCGGCAATATTGCGCTGAAGACGGCCGAGGGGACCGGGCGATTTATCGGGGATTTGGTGAAAAACGCGCTGGACGGCAATGTGTTCGGCAAGCTTGCCAAGCTGATAAATGCTGTGGCGTTCTCCCGGCTGAAAGCGCGCATTGATCCGCGTAATTTTAACGGCGGGGCGTTTTTGGGGCTGAACGGCGTGGTTGTCAAAAGCCATGGCGGCACGGATGCCAAAGGCTACGCCAATGCCATCAACGTTGCGATGAGCTTGGCCGAGAGTGATTTTAACGCAGAGATTGAAAAAACACTCACCCGCCTGCATGATGCCGAACTCGATATTGAGTCGGCTGCGGAAGTTTAAGGCACATCTATGTCATCTTTAAAAACTGTCATCAGCGGCGTTGGCGGATATTTGCCGCAGACGATTATGACCAATGACGAATTGGCCAAAAAAGTCGATACCTCCGACGAATGGATTCAGGCCCGCACCGGGATAAAGCAGCGCCACGTGGCCGGTGAGGGCGAGTTTACCTCTCATCTGGCGACCGAAGCGGCGCAGGCTGCGCTGCAAGATGCGGGTTTGAGCGCGGACGATATTGATTTAATCGTTGTCGCGACCACCACGCCGGATCTGACCTTTCCGTCTACGGCGACCATCGTTCAGGAAGCGCTCGGCATGACCCATGGCGCAGCCTTTGACGTGCAGGCGGTTTGCAGCGGCTTTATCTACGGCGTCACCGTCGTGGATTCCATGATTAAGGCCGGGCAGGCCAAGCACGCTCTGCTGATTGGCGCAGAGACGTTCTCGCGCATACTGGACTGGGAAGACCGCACGACTTGTGTGCTGTTCGGCGACGGGGCCGGGGCGTTTGTCCTCTCTGCCGCCGGCAGCGATGATAACGGCAAGGGTAAGGGCGTGATCAGCAGCTTTATCCGCTCTGACGGGCGGCACCGCGATATGCTTTATGTGGATGGCGGCCCGTCTCGCACGCAAACGGTCGGGCATTTGCGTATGCTGGGCAATCAGGTGTTTCGCCATGCGGTCACTGATATTTCCGGCGCAATTCAAACCTGCGCGGATAATGCCGGCATTGATACTACCGAGATTGATTGGTTCGTCCCGCATCAGGCCAATCAGCGCATATTGGCGGGCGTTGCTAAAAAACTTGGCGTGGACGCTGATAAGGTGATTTCCACTGTAGCAAGCCATGCCAATACATCGGCGGCCTCCGTTCCGCTGGCCTTTATGGCCGCTAAAAACGACGGGCGCATAAAGCGCGGCGATCTGATTATGCTGGAGGCCTTTGGCGGCGGATTTACATGGGGCGCGGCCTTGATTGGCTATTAACCGGCGGACACTTTAGCCTGATTTTAAGTTTTTGAGACTGTTTTATAAGGTTTTTTCTTGCCAAATGCGCCCTGCCGCGCTTAAGTCTTAAGACTGAGGGGCGCTTTAAAGCGATATCGATATGAGCACAAATACTGTCACCCGCGCTGACCTGACCGAAGCCGTTTATCGTGAGATTGGCTTGTCGCGTGCTGAATCGGCATCTCTTGTTGAGTCTATCCTAGATCATATGATTGGCGCATTGCTGCGCGGCGAAACGGTAAAATTTGCCGGTTTTGGCACGTTCTCTCTGCGCGATAAATCCGAACGGATCGGGCGCAACCCGAAAACCGGCGAAGAAGTCCCGATTACATCGCGCCGCGTTTTGGTGTTCAAACCGTCAAATGTACTCAAAGACCGGGTCAATGCATCCCTGACCGCCGCGGCAAAAAAATAGCAGTAATCTGCGCGCCGCGCTGCCCTTTGCCTTGCATTATGAAATGGGGCGCGAATCAGCTATAATATCAAGACGATAAGCCCGCGCCTTTATGCGCCATGCCGCTTGCCGAAGGATATAAGTATGCAAAATAAGTCCAGTCGCGCCTTTCGCACTATCAGCGAAGCCGGAGATGAGCTTGATTTAAAGCCACATGTCTTGCGGTTTTGGGAAGCCAAATTTCCGGATTTGCAGCCGGTCACAAGGGGCGGCGGACGGCGGTTTTACCGTCCCGAGGATATCGATTTTCTGCGCGGCCTTCGCATTCTTCTCCATGATGAAAAACACAAAATCAAAGACGTTCAAAAACTGATTAAAGTTAAAGGCGCGCAAAGCGTTGTCGAACTTGGCCATTCAGCCGCCGAGCGCCGACCCTCGCGTCCGATAGAGCAGCGCGATCTTGTCCCTGACAGAATTAAGCCCGGCATTCCGCCCAAGCCCGAATTTGCGCCTGCCGCGAAACAGGTGCTTGCCGCGCCGCCGTCGCCGGCTACTGCCCAAATTCAAGACGAAGGCGTGCAGCCGACCGTCGTACCGTTTACCCCCGCGCCGCCGGCTGCGCCGCAAATCAGCGCGCAATCCGAGGCAGATTTGACGGTGGCTTTAGATAAGCTGAAAGGCCTGCGCGGTCGCTGGGAAAAATATCAAAAAAAGACGTGATGCCTGCGCCGTTTCGCAGTCTTTGGTATTGCGGGGCGAAGGCGCGCTCCTTATAACCGCCCAATCGGAAAAGGCCCGATCTCACGCTATGTGAAATCAGGCCTTAAATCTTTACGTCGGAGTATAGCGCAGTCCGGTAGCGCACTAAGCTGGGGGCTTAGGGGTCGCAGGTTCGAATCCTGCTACTCCGACCATTTATTCTTCTTCGCCGAATTGCTCAGCCGCCGCGTCTTTCAGATTTTGCGCGGCCTTTTGCGATGACAGGTGAACAACCTTATTGTCGTATAAGGCGCCTGTCTTATTCTCGGCTGTGCGTTTTTCGATTGTGTCATTGGCCATGGGCTATCCTTTCAGTGTTGCTGCGAAATCAATGCGCAGGGCGGCCTAATGTTCCGGCGATTGCGCGGAACGGATGCGCGCTCGCCGCGTATGATAAGCACAACACAGGAGCAAGTTATGTCAGGATATTCTAAAGGCACTCAGGTTGAATGGAACTGGGGCAGCGGCACAGCGACCGGAAAAATTGATACGGTCTATACCGAAAAAGTTACCCGCAAAATTAAAGGCAATGAAGTCACCCGCAAGGCGTCTGATGATGAGCCGGCTTACTACATCAAACAAGATGACGGTGACGCCGTGCTAAAATCTCACAGCGAAGTTTCTAAGGCTTAAATAAACTTTTCGTTCGGGTCGATCGTCACGGGGTCAGAGGACTTGCGGCGCTTGGCCTGAACTTTGTTATGATGATTGCGCAAAATCGCGGCATTGCGATTATTGGCTTTCCAGCCCACATCGAAGATATCACCGATAAGCGGTATCGTGCCGATAGCCCAGTCAATCCCGCTGTTCATCCCCATACGCGCCAGCTTACGCTTCGGGACGCCAAGCTTGGCAGAGCGGGCGATGATATAGCCTGACACGCCAAGACCGATTGTGTCACCAATACCGGGAATAAGGCCGATAATTGTATCCAGGCCCAGACTGATATTCGTGCCCGGCAGGGTAAAACGGCTATCCATCAATCCTGCCAAATTTTCTATGGCGCGAACAGAAAGTTCATCCGCGTCAGTATAGTCTTCGCTCACTTTAGCCTCCGGTGCGTGTCACATCGTGACCAAAAAGCGGAACGCTCGCAATACTCATCTTGGCCGAACCGTCAACGATTTGGCGTGAATATACCAAATAAACCAGCGTGTTGTTTTTAGCATCCCAGACGCGGCGCACAGCGAGCTTTTTAAAGATAATGCTTTGGCGTTGGCGAAACACTTCCTCGCCGCCTTTGCTTTTGGATATATCGCCGATCACCACCGGGCCGGTTACGCCGCAAGAGATTGAGCCGTTTGACGGGTTTTCAAACCAATCGCCGCGCCGAAGACGGTCTATGACGCCGCGGTCAAAATGCGCCATATGGCAGGTGACGCCGCTGACTTTTTCGTCCTCAAAGCTCTCAATCTTAATCTCGTTTCCGGTCCAATCATTGTTGATTTCAGCGACATCGCCGCCGCTTAAACCTCCGCAAGCGGCAAGCCATACGGTCGTTAAGGCAAGGGCGCATCGGGCAGTTAAAGCGGCAGTTTTCATCGGATCTCTCTTTTTTTAATCTTTTGGTTCACGGTTGAAACGCACCGGTCGCACTAGCGTTCCCTTTTCAGTGATTGTGCGCGGCGGCCAAAGCCTTAAGGTGCAAGAAAATAGAAAAATATTGTGGGGTAAAAATGTTGAGCCTGTTTAAATCATTGACCGTTATTACGGCAGCGGGCGTGCTCTGCGCCTGTTCATCTCAGCCGGCGTCCGGCCCGGCAGCCGGGAGTGAGAGTCACGTCATAATCGGCGCGAACAAAGGCCCGACAACAATCCTGACTTACAGTCCGACAACACTGAAATTCACAGGACAGACGCAGACTGACAATACAAATGCGCATTATGTTCGTGTCAACGGCGATACGCTTTATTCGCTGCACCCGAATAAGCTGACTGCGTCTGCGCTAAGTCTAAACGGGGCTGAAATTACGCCGATTGCAAGCGCGCAAGCGGGCAGAGGCGCGACAGCGGTCGAAACAAGCGCTGACGGTGCCATGGTTTTCACCGCGCATTTTCCGGACAAACGCCTGACCGCGCGGCGCTTTGACGGGGAGACATTTTCCGCGCCGCAAGATTTTCCGTGCAGCGAGGCTCACCAATTTCGCGTCCACCCGAGCGGTAAATTTGCCTACGCCGGATGCCGGGATGATATACTGCGTCAATTCACGGTCAATCAAGCGGCCGGCACGGTCACGCCGATAACGCCGCCCATTGTCACCGTGCCCGGCGGCCCGCGCCATTTGGATTTCCATCCGAGCGGCGATGCGCTTTACTTGCTGCTTGAGCATAGCAGCGAAGTGGCTGTCTTTGACATTGACGTCGCTACAGGCGCGGTCAAGCAGCCGCCCAAGCAGGTCATCGCGACTACAACAGATGGCGCGATGAACCGCAGCAGCGATATTCACGTCGCGCCCGACGGGCGGCGCGTCTATGCCTTTAATCGGGTCAATCAGGATATGGCCTTTTTTGACGTCAAGCCGGACCGCTCACTGACGCAAGCCGGTATTGTCCCGATGGGGTTTGGGGAGGTCCGCGATTGGGCCATGTCCCCGGGCGGTGACTATATTATTACGGCGACCAATAAGGGCCATGTCGGCCTTTGGTCTGTCAATCCTGATACCGGTTATCTGACGCTGAGCGATGCGCGCACAGATCTGGGCAATGCGATAACCGTCGCCATTGTCGAGTAATTTTACCGCAAAGGCCCGCTTCTCGCTCTGCCAATGGGAGCGATGCGACCCTCTATGGCCCGCGCAACGCACACCCCGGCACGCAAAAAGCCCGCTAAATCTTAGCGGGCTTTTCCGTTGCTATGTTTCACAGAACATTGCGGGTATAAATTTTTCTGTTTTACTCAACAGCGTCTTTGGCGTCGCCGAGGATGTTTTGCGCGTCGCCCTTTAGCTGTTGGGCTTTGCCCTTAAGCTCAAGTGACTTGTCGTCGACGGTCTCACCAAGCTTTTCCTTGGCTTTGCCTGTCAGTTTGTTTGCGGCGCTTTTAATATGTTCGCTTTCCATGTCATCTTCCTTTCAGTGGGTTGTACGCTGAAAGAAGGTCTGAAAAGCTATTTGGTTCCGAAACCGGCACGTTATTTAGGCAATGCGAAAGAGCAGGCAACTTTCGGTGCGTCTGCACGTTTAAACGGTATGAGTTTACCGAAAAACCATGACTGAAGCGCGGTCCGACATATCACAGCCCGCGTTTAAAACGCCCGTGGTGTTAATCAACATCGCATCCGGCAGCACGTCCGATATCAGCGAAGCTTTGCCCGAAATCTTTATCCGCCACGGCTTGCCTGCGCCGAAAGTTTATTGCGTTGAGCCTGACGGGCTTAAGGACAGCTTACAGGCAATAAAAGACTCCGCCGCTGACTTATTGACGGTGTATGGGGGCGACGGAACGTGCAGGGCGGGGGCTATCGTTGCGAGAGAGGCGGGCATACCCTTAGTCGCTTTGCCGGGCGGCACGATGAATATGTTGCCCAAAGCGCTTTACGGCACTGATGATTGGCATGCAGCGCTGGAGATGGCGTTGGCGCAAAAGCAGGCGAGATGGCAAGTCGGCGGTCTGGTCAATGATCGGGTGTTTTTCTGCGGCGCAATTCTGGGTGACCCTATCGTTTTGTCTGAAGCGCGGGAATCGCTGCGCGGCGGTGAAGTTCTGTCAGCGGTAAAACAAATCCCTGATGTTCTTTCGGCCATAGCCCACGGTGAAGGATTTGCAGTTGAAGTCGACGGGGCAGGTTTCGAAACCGAGGCAAACGGACTGCAAATTTACTGCCCCTTTATGACATCCGGCGCAACGCAGCCTGATAAATTTGAACTGGCCTCTGTGCCGCAGCTTTCGGTCTCTGAGCTAATCGGGATTGGGGCCAAAGCCTTGACGCAGGATTGGCGTGACAGCGTGTTAGTGAAAACCGCCTTTGCCGAGCGTGTGAGCATTGACGGGCAAGGCGCGTTTGACGTTCTTCTTGACGGAGAATCTGAACAAATGCGGTGCCCGATTGAGATAAAATTTGAACCTGAGGGTGTCATGGTTTTAGCCCCTGAGCTGCACCGCGGAGATAGCCGATGACGTCCATTGTACAATTTGCCGATATTCATTTCGGCGTCGAAGACAAAGACGCCATGGCGGCCCTTAAAGCCACGGTCGATTTGCTCAAACCGGACGTAACGGTTATTTGCGGGGACATAACCCAAAACGGCAAGACGCAGGAATTCTATGCTGCGCGCGATTGGCTGCGAACGCTGCCCGGGCCAAAACTTATTACGCCCGGTAATCATGACACGCCGATGTTTGGCCTGTTGCAACGATTTTTCAATCCGTTTGGGCGCTATAACAAGATCATTGCCCCGCAGGGTGAGCCGCACTTCACAGATAAGCACGTGTCCATTGTGCCGATGAATACAGCCCGTGGATGGCAAGCCAAACCGGACTGGTCATTGGGTGTTGTTGACCCGGAGGTGCTGGATAAAAAAATTGCGCAGCTCAAAGCGACATCGCCGCAAACTGTTAAGATGATCGCAGTTCACCATCCGCTTGTTTATCCGCCGTCGTCCCCGCTGCAAAAAGAGACGGAGCAGGGCGCGCAGGCTTTGACGCGTCTCAGCGAGATGAATATTGACGCCGTTCTGAGCGGTCATGTGCATGCGCCTTTCGCGCTGGAGCGTCAGCCCGATGAAACGGAAATTATGTCTATCGGATCCGGAACGCTGTCAGTGCGCCGCCGCAATAAGCCTGCGAGCTTTAATCACATTGAGATTGACTCCGAGATAATAAAAGTCACGGAGATTTATTGGCAAGACGGAAATTTTGCCTCTGCTGATCCTTGGACAAAAGAAATCGCCGAGCTTAAATCCCGGCGATTTCTTTAAAGATCATTGAAAAGCTGTTTATCAGGCGTGACGCTCGACTTCGGCCGGTTTGCGGGTGTTAAAGGCCTCAACCATGTCACTGGCTTTTTGCGTTGCGATGACTTTTCTGGCCGCAGGGAAAATGTCGGCCTCTTCTTCGTCGACGTGATGAATGACGTCATGGGCGAGCTTTTTAAACTTCTTTTCCCAAACATCAGTTGACTGATCCATAGCGTCCAGCTCGGTGATAAGCTTGGTCATTTCCTGATGCTCGTGAACGCTGTGTCGGGCTTCCTCCGTGCCGTCGGGCTTTTGCATAAGCGCAGAGTAGAATACCTGTTCTTCGGCGGCGGCATGAGCTTCCAATTCAACTTTCAGCTCTTCCCACAGATTGGCGCGGTTTTTTGATCCGCTGTGCGTTGATTTGATTTTGTCGCAAAGATCGCGTTGCTTTTCGTGATCCTGTTTTAATCGTGTGTATATATTCATGGGAAATTCCTTTGTTTGTGTGCTCCCATAAATTACGCGCTGAACGGGTTTTCGTTCCTACAGGAGCGGCGCGGCCAATCGTAAAACGTTCTCTTTAAACCGCTTCACTTTTGAGCGTTTTTGCCAAACTTCATAAGACAGCCGGTCGGCGCGCGCGACGTAATGGTCGACAGTCGTCTGTAATCGCTGCGTGAAGGCTTTGTCATAAATGGCGAGGGTCACTTCCAAATTTAAATAAAAACTGCGCATGTCTATATTGACGGTGCCTATGAACGAAACATTGTCGTCAATCAAAATGGCTTTCGTATGGAGCATGCCGCTTTGGTAGCGGCGTATGACAACGCCGGCGGCGAGCAAATCATCGTAGACGGCCTCACTTGCATGGCGAGCCATAATCGAGTCGATGCGCTCCGGCAGAATGAGCAAGACGTCGATGCCCCGCCGCGCAGCATTGGTTAAAGCTAAGACAAGCGCTTCATCCGGGACAAAATAAGGCGTGACAATCGTGATTGACTGTCTGGCGCCAAACAGAGCGGCGATAATGACTTCATAAATTAAGGCGGTGCGCATTTCCGGGCCTGACGGTATAAGCTGCAAAACAGCGTTGCTTGTGGCCGGCTGGGGCGGTGTTACACGCGGAAGGTTTTTCAGCTTCTCAACGTCGTATTTTTCGCCGTCTTTATCAAAAATAAAATCTGTATTGAAAACGACAGCAAGGGAGGAAGAGATATGCCCTTCCACACGGGCCATAATATCGACCCATTGCCCGACATCAGCGTGTTGTTTGAATTTGGTCGGATCGACAAGATTGCTGCTGCCGATATAGCCGACGGATAAATCAATCACGACGAGTTTTCTGTGGTTTCTGAGGTCGGTTCTTTTGGAAAATGATTTTAAGAAACTGACTTCCAAAGATCGCACAATGACGACGCCGGCTTGCTCCAGCCTGGCTCGCCACTTGCTTTTTAAAAACTTTCGGCTGCCTATGTCATCGGCCAAAAAACGGCACTGCACGCCCCGCAGGGCGGCGCGTTCTATGGCTTCCAAAACGGGGATAACGCGGCCTTGGGCTTCGACAATATAAAATTCTACAAAACAACTGTGCTTTGCCGCATCAATGTCCTCTACCAGAGCGCTGAAGATGTGGCCGGCTTCATCAAACAGACGAATGTTTTCAGTAACAGACGGATGAAACCCGGTTTCCGTCGCAACGACCCGCGATAAATCCTCGAAATAGGGGGATACCGACATCTGATCTTGGGCAATGTCGCATTCATTAATTTCATAGGCCCTTTGGTAATAGCCGCGTATGCGCTCCCCAAGTTTCAGGCGCTTTCTTCCCAAGCGATGATCCCCGAACAGGAAATACAAAATTATTCCGCCAACCGGCAGCGCGGCAATAATAACAAGCCAAGCCATCGTCGTATTGACCGCCATGCGCCGATATAAGATTCTCAGGCTCATTAAGGTCACGGCCAAGATATGCAAAAGCGCTGTAATCGGTACACCGGTCATATTATTCCCTAACCGTAATTAAACGTGTATGGGAACTTTGTGTTCCGCCTTGACGTTAAGATTGCGATGCCGTTGAAACTTATCACCTATAATATTCAAGCCGCAATCGGCACGAAGGCCTATAGCCAGTATGTGACTCAGGCAAGGCTGCAACTCTTTCATTCTAAATCTAAAATGAAAACGCTGCAAAATATCTCCGGCGTGATATCAAATTATGATGTGGCGTGCTTGCAGGAAGTTGACTTAGGCGGCCGCCGTTCCGGGTTTAAATCTCAGGTGGACGAAATTTTACTCAGTTCAGATTATGGGTTTGCATCAGTTCAGGAAAATCGGAAGGTCGGTAATATTTCACGGCATGGCAATGCTATTCTTTCAAAATATCCGCAGTCGGATATTTGCGACTTAAAGCTGCCCGGGAAACGGGCGGGGCGCGGGGCTATCTTGGCAAAAATTGAGGCGCCCAAGCCCTTCTATGTTCTGAATGTGCATCTAAGTTTGGGCCGGGCCGATCAAATTATGCAGGTCGAATATTTGGCAGAGCATGCCCCGAAGGATCAGCCGGTCATCATCACCGGTGATTTTAACTGCGGCGCGTCCTCGCTCCCCCTGTCTGCGCTGGCATCTTTATTGGAGATGAAGCGTCTGACGACCCCGGCTGACAAGACATATCCGAGCTGGAATCCGCGTAAAGACCTCGATCACATACTCGTTTCCAAGCATTTCAGCGTTCAGGACATCGCAGTCGAGCGCGCAGGATACTCTGATCATTTGCCGGTGACGTCCCGACTTTTATATTAAAAAAGCCGCCCATATCGGGCGGCTCTGAATTAGCATTATTCTACAGCGTAGACTGCGATTAAAGATAAATCGCCAGTCCGATGACGGCAAGAACGATAACGGCGGTTATTGAAATGCTCAATACATAGGGCATGCCTTTCACGGGCGTCGCCGATCTGGCTTCGCGCGGGGTTAATTTAGCGGGGTCGTTATTTGTATGAACGTCTGTCATAATTAGTCTTTCATTATTTCGCGTGTAAGCAGCATGCCTATTGTGGCTGCTGCCAATCCGGCTGTTAAAGGGTTCGCCTTGATTTGGCCGATGACTTTGGACACATTCGGATCTTGCAAAATTGTGTCCGGTACATAGGCGGCAAGCGGGTCTGATGTCTCCGTTAAAACCGTGTCTTGCACGACTGCGCGGTTGGCCGATTTAGCCTTCCATTGCAGCGCAAGTCCGCCCAACAGACATATGGCGGCAACAACCAAAAGGCCTATAGCTGCGCCGTAAACAGACGCAATATAAATAAAGCTTGCTGCCGTAATCATAATGGCGCTTAAAGCGAAAAGCATAAGAGCTGTGAAGCTGCGTGCAATCTGCTTTTGCGAAGATTTATTAGGCGCTTTCAGAACATAGGGTGCTGCAGCGAGGAGAAACTTCAACATTAAGCGGGCCTAACGGCGAGACAAGAGGCCGATAAACATACCGGCTACGGCCGCGATTGCGACGGCAGACAGCGGGTTTTCTTTAATTGACTTTTCAGCTGTGCTTGCCAGCTCGTCATATTTTGCCTTGGTTTCAGCCGCTTTAACGGTGGCTGTCTCTGTAACTTTAGACGCTTTGGCCTTGGCCGTTTGGGTAGCCTGAGTCTTTACGGTTTTTGTGAGCAAAGCGATATCGGCGCGCAATGTTTCGATCTGTTTGTTTATGTCCGGATTAAGGTCGATAACATTTTTCTTTTGGGTCGCCATAATAGGTCTCCTCTAAATTGGTATAGCGCGTCAGTATTGAAGCGCTTGAACCTAACTAACGGAAGAGACAGCAGAAGGTTCCCCGCCGGGCCGGCGTCAAACAAGTTTCTTTGCGGATCGCGGCGAAAATTTTATTGAGACTTCATAGCCGTTTTCATCAACGCGTTTGCCCAGACTGCCACCCAGTTGGCGGGCAAAACCCCGCATTAATTTCATGCCGGTGCCATTGCCCATAGCGTTGATATCTGTGACAGTTTTTCCGTCATCGGCGATCGAAACCGTGGCCTCTTTTCCGTCTTGCAGAATGTTTATAGCCACTTTGCCGCCGCGGCTCACGCCGTGTTTTGTGGCATTTGTCAGGGCTTCGACGACAAACAGAGCCACAGGCGTTGCTGTGTCGGCTTCCATCGGTTCGCATTGCGCCAGGCTGGTAACCGTAATGTCTTTTTCTTCCAATCCTAAGGCGATGGTCAATTCGGGCAGTAAGCGATCTAAGAACTTTTGCATATCAACGACGCGCAAATCAGCGCTCTCATACAGACCTCTGTGAACCAAAGCGATTGCATTAATCCGGCTGCGCGTATCGGTAATGGCTGCCAAGCCGTCTTTATCGGTCAGCTTGCGTTCCTGCATGTTCAGCAGTGAGATAATAATCTGAAGGTTGTTTTTCACCCTGTGATGAATTTCGCGCAGGAGCGCTTCTTTCTCATCAAGGGAGTCGCTGATAATCGCTTCGCGCTCGGCGATGCGGTCGGCCATCTTATCAAAATTACTCCCCAAAGCGCGAATAGAATCGGGGGCGTTGTTGAGCGGGCCGACGCGAACCTTTCGGTCGCCATTTGCAAACCGCATTGTGGCAGCGCGCATCCTGCGAAGGTGGATCAAGATAAGCTGATCTGTCGACAGCCAGATTGCGGCAAAGCCGAAAAGCCAGGCAAAGACGGGCAGGGCGGCATAGGTGAACGGGTTGAACGTCTGCAAATTTTCGTTACTGCCGTTACGGCTTGCGACGGCGAGATAGATGTTATCTGCCGGCGTTGAGAGAATGAGAATAGGGCGGCCTTCTGCGTCGTAATATGACCGATTGTCGTCCATAGACCGGGCTTTAAAGGCCTCTTTCAATCCCTCAAAATTGGCTTCACTTAAATCCCCCGCTAATTTTCCTGCGTTGCCATCGATAAGAGCCAGCTCATTTTGATCAGATATCTTGGACTTCTTTAAGAGCGCCGGGAAATAATTTATATCCTCCACCGCTGCGTAATATCCGGTAATTTTGTCATTGTTAAAATCGGCATAAACCGTAATCAGCACTTTTCCAGGCTCGCCGTCAGCGCTTGTTCCGTCAATGATTTCAGTATGGAAAGGCTGCTTAGGCGAGACGGAGTCCGAGAAAGACTTGAAGTCAATCCGGTCACTTTTGACCGGTTTTGCCGAGCATATTATTTGCCCTGTTATGCTGTCTGCTTGCACAAGGTTATAAAACTGGGGATACTCGCTCGTAAGTCGCTGCAAATCACTGCTGCAATCCTCTTGAGGCAAAAGGGTCGATTTGAATTTTAATAAGGAGCGCGTCACTTCAAAGCTGCTGACGATTTCAGTCAGAGCCATTCGGGCGGTTAAATCTGTATTGCTGCGCAATAAGGTTCTGTCACGATTGAAGTCAGAGTATGATTTCGAAACAGAAAATATCAACAATGGCATGAGTGCCAACGCTAAAATGAAACCAAGTCTGACTCTCAAATCCTTCATGGATATCCGGCCTGAAAATAAGAGAGACGTTTAACCGCGTGAGAGCGCGTCTGCTTCGTCTAAAATTGCATCCATAGCGTCAAGCGCCCGAACGTCATCACCCTTGCCGTCAAATTTACCGGAAGTCATAATCGTCTCCAGCGCTTTTCTGGCCCGACTGACGCGACTTTTGATTGTGCCAACGGCGCAATCGCAAATTTCGGCGGCTTCTTCGTAGGATAATCCTGACGCACCGACCAAAATAATAGCTTCACGTTGGTCAGCCTGGAGCATGTCCAAACCGCGGCGCAGATCAACCAAGTGCATGGACTGCTCTGCATCAGACGCCGCAACGATTGTTTGCTCGGCCACATCCGGCGCCAGAGATGTCGCCCGCCAGGACCGGCGTTTAATCGAATAGAACTGATTACGTAAAATCGTAAACGTCCAGGCTTTCAGGTTTGACCCCGGTATAAAGCGCTCGCGGGCATTCCAGGCTTTTAGCAGGGCGTCTTGAGCGACGTCATCCGCCAGCGTAGCGTTTCCGCACAGAGAGCGTGAAAACGCTCGCAAATGCGGAATCAAGTCGGTGAGGTCCTTCTTGAAAGCGGCCTCATCAAATTCGGGCGTGTCCTGCGCGGCGCTTTCAGACGCGCTTGCGTCCTCATGGGGTGCGGTCATCGTACGGCTTTCCTGTAACATGTCATCCGACCTCACTCAGACTTTGCGTCAGCTTGAGACAAAAGGCTCAGGAAATCATCCGGAACCGGCTCATTAAGCACATCATCGTACAATTGGCGTAAGTTCTTGCCGATTTTATCCGGCAAGTCCTCTTTGGAGAATGTATCTCCGGCGTCCGTACGCCTCCGTTTGTGAGTAGCGCGTTTATCAGTCATTCTATGGCCTTTTTGTGTCCCCGCAAAAATATTGAACGCAGCCGGAACTAAAAGGTTCCGCGCGCGTAAAGATTTTGAACAATAAATTTGCTGTCGTAATATAAACGGCGTATCGGAACAATCGTTCCCGCAATAATAAAGGATTTTACTGTGAGCCTCGTTGAAACTTTTGCCCCTCATTTACCCTATCTTCGCCGATTTTCACGCGCTCTGACGGGGTCACAGTCTGAGGGTGACCGTTATGTCCGCACAGCCTTGGAGGCGCTGGTCGCCGGCGAGGCTGATGTGAGCGAGGATCATCCGCCAAAAGTTTCATTATATCGCATGTTTTTGGCGATTTGGAACGCCACCGGCGCTAAACTTGAGGCTGATTTGGGCGACGAGCTGACGGCTGCCGACCGCGTCCGTAGGCTTACGCCATTATCGCGCCAAGCTTTCCTGCTCAATTCATTGGAAGGCATGTCGATTGAAGATATATCAGGAGTGATGAATGTTGATCAGGAAAAAGCGTCTGCGCTTCTCGCTGAAGCGGAAGCCGACATTGAGAAGCAACTGCGCACAAATGTCCTGATTATCGAAGATGAGCCGATTATTGCGGCCGATATTGAGGGATTGGTTGAAGACCTTGGGCATACGATTGACGGTATTGCTGCCACGCACACAGATGCCGTGAACGCAGCGGCAGATAAAAAGCCGGGCTTAGTCCTCGCCGATGTGCAACTTGCTGACGGCAGCTCCGGCATTGAGGCCGTCGATGAGATTTTAAAATCCTATGACGTTCCGGTGATTTTCATTACAGCCTTTCCGGAGCGCTTGCTGACCGGGGACAAGCCCGAGCCCGCTTATCTTATATCCAAACCGTTTAAGCCGGCGAATGTAAAAGCTGCCATCAGCCAAGCTCTGTTTTTCTCTAACGCCTGATAACTGACAGGTGACTGATGCCAATCTGGATAAGCAAACGCTCGGCAGGCTTAAAACCTGCCGCAGCGTTGCTCTGGATAATTTGTGGTTTTACAATTGTCTCTATGACGACATGGGAGCCTGTACTGATCGCGAGCGGATCGGCAGGGCTATGGCGCAAAAGCAGTCTTTCATTGGCGCCGTGGACGCCATTCTTGCCAATCATGGTATAGATTTGAAAAAACCTGAGACAGATCCGGCAAATGATTGCAGGGATATGCCACAGCAGATTTCTCCGGGAGATCATCTTGAGCAGGAAACGGGTTTCCACCACGCCCTTCAGGACTGCCTATCCTGTGTCAACGATACACTGACGGAAGATCTGCTTAACCATCATCTGAAGGCCGCAGAACTGGCAATGACTGCGATTAAATCCACATCATTGAAGATTTAGTCCGTAAGTTTTAGGCGTTCCAAGTGCAAATAGCGGCTGTCAAAGTCGCACATTTCAGCCATTTTATCGCGCTCCAGAATTTGAATGCCCTGCGATACGGTTTTTATATACCCTTCGGTTTTCAGCTTTGTCAGTGTTCTTGAGACATGTACGATAGACAGGCCCAGCGCATCGGCGAATAGAGCCTGAGGAAAAGGCAGGTCAATCATATCGGTCAAACGGCCTTCAACGGCTGCAATACGGCGATTAAGCTCAAGCAGTAAATGGGCTACCCGCTCTTTTGCAGAGCGGCGACCAATTCTGATAATTTGCTCTCTGAGGATAGCTTCTTCCTGAATGGCAACCCACCAAAATGCCGTAGCGAGCTTGGGCCGTGTGGATATGGCTCTGAGGAAATCTGACGATTTAATACGGCGCAGCGTTACCTCTGTTGCAGCACTGACGGCATGATCGGATTTTGCATAGGCCATGGACATCATGTCAAAGCATGCGCCCGGCAGCATAAAATTCAGGATTTGCCTGCGGCCGTCATCAAGTATGCGGTAGCGAATTGCCCAGCCGGACTCGATGACGAAGACAAAGTCAATCGTATCGCCGACGGCAACGATTTCCTCACCGGGACGGCGTGTTTCCATACGGTGGGGGAGCTGTGATAAATTTTCAAACTCATCATCAATCAGGTCAACATAGTGTCCGACGCGCTTCATCAATGTTTTCATTGCTAACCTCGCTTACGCGCTGTTACCCTCACTAATTGCTATCGACAGAATTGCAGTTCTGCCATTGACAGACAGGCTGTTAAATTCCGTTTGGATTTGAGGGTCAGCTATGCGCGACTCTATACCATGCGCTTTGAGAATAAGCGATAGCTCTTGCACCTGAGCCTCTAAGAGGTCGGTTGTCACGCCGATCTGTAACTCCGGAACAATGGGGTTGATGACGTAATCAGCATTATCACAGGACTTTACAAGCTTAACGGCCTGAGCAAGATACTCTGCTGTGTGCAGCGTGACATATTCGTCGTGAAAAAACACATCCAGCTTTGCCGACTGACAATTTTCAAGACGCTGCAACTCCGGCTCTACAAAAACGTCCTCAAAGCTCGGTGCAGTATATGATGTAAGCGAAGTATTTGCCGAAATTTTCGACAGAGGGATTATGAAACAGGGCGAAATAATCGCGGTACAGAGTAAGAGTTTGAGCATTTCATTTTTCCTTTGGTCTCGGAGAATAAATGTTTGGCGCTCCTATTGGTTCCTTTCAGGCTTATAAAAAAGAGCGGGAACTTTTCCGGCCCTGTCCCGTATTCTCATCGACCGAGGGGAAATAATGTCTGATACTGAAACCGCTAAAATCGATGATAAAACAGGTGAAATTGATCTGAACCCGTCATTGGCGTTGGAGCGAGTCGACTCATGGCTGGACGGTTTTGTCAAAACGCTGCCCAATATTGTCGTCGCAATAATTGTCTTCATAATATTCATAATCCTTGCGGCAATTATCAAGAAAGCTGTTAACCGGGCAGCGACGTCTCGCGGTCGCAGTAATTTGGGTGAAGTGTTGGGCGGCTTTTTAAAGTCAGCCGTTATTTTGCTTGGCGGGCTTGTCGCTGCAACAATCATTGTCCCGACATTAAATCCCGGTGATTTAATTGCGGGCCTTGGCGTCAGCTCCGTGGCAATCGGATTTGCATTTAAGGATATATTGCAAAACTGGCTGGCAGGAATGCTTATCTTAATCCGTCAACCCTTTGAAATCGGTGATCAAATTGCTGTGAACGGCTTTGAGGGAACTGTCGGGAAAATTGAAACAAGGGCTACGATTATCAACACTTATGACGGTCAACGGGCTGTCATCCCCAACAGTGATATCTACACCAATGCCGTTTTGGTAAAGACGGGGAACGAGTTTCGCCGCTCGCAATATGACATCGGAATCGGCTATGCCGATGACATAGATGAGGCTTGCGAGATTATCGAGAAAGAGTTGCGAAAAATTGATGGCGTTGAAAACGATCCTGCGCCGGAAGTGTTCGCTTGGGACCTTGCGGCCAGCTGGGTTACGTTGCGGGCGCGTTGGTGGACGGACAGCAAGCGGGGCAATGTCGTTAAACAGCGTTCTGAAGTCGTGCGCGCCGTCAAAAAAGCGCTGGATGAGGCTGCCATTGATATGCCCTATGACACGCGGGTTCATCTTTTCCATGACCAGACAGAAGAAACAGACGGTGACAGAACCGGCCAGAGAGAGGGGTGGCCGGCGCCTAAAAGCGACGCCGCGCCTAAGCCTCGTTATCAAGTTATGGGCAAGGGCGGATCGTCTGACCCTGCAATCGCTGAAGCGTCGGAATGAACGCCCGGCTCATTAAGCTTTGGAATGATTTACAGGGCAGCTATTACTTTATTCCCGGCTTGATGGCACTCGGGGCCTTTCTCTTGGCCATGTTGACAAGTCACATTGATAAGAACTGGGACTACAGACTCGCAGAAGATTTGGGTTGGTTTTATTCAAATAAGGCCGATGGCGCGCGCGCAATTTTGACGACGATTGCCGCTTCTATGATGACCGTCGCCAGTGTGACCTTTTCAATCACTATGGTCGCTGTAACGAGTGCTGCGGGGCAATATGGGCCGCGTTTAATCGGTAATTTTATGCGCGACCGCGCAAACCAAGTCACATTAGGGACCTTTACCTCTACCTTTGTCTACTGCCTGCTTATCCTTCGTATTGCCCGCACGGGCGATGGAACCGGTGCGGAAAACGCTGTCGCAGAGTTTGTGCCTAACTTATCGATTTTGGTCGCTATGGGCCTGACCATGGTCAGTGTCGGCGTTATGATTTTCTTTATCCATCACATTCCTGAAACCCTCAATGTCGGTAATATTACGGGGCAGGTCGGCAGGAAGCTTAGGCGTGATATTCAGGATATGTATCCTGAAAATATCGGCGAGGGCGAACAATCCGAAGATCCTGATGCCGGTCAATATGATCTGATCGAGGCTGTGCCGATCTATAATTCTGCAGAGGGCTATATTCAGGCCGTGAACGAGACTGCTATTTTAAACTGGGCTACAGAAAACAATGCGGTGGTCCGCCTTCAATATAGGCCGGGTGATTTTGCCGTTAATGATGATGTGCTCATGCATGTTTGGAACAGCGATTTGACCGCGTTCAAGCCGGCAGAGGGTGACAGTAAAAAGCTGCGGTCCGGATTTGCTATGGGCCAAGACAGAACAGCGCATCAAAACATTTTGTTTTTGGCCGATGAACTTGTTGAGATATTGGCGCGGGCGCTGTCCCCCGGCATAAATGACCCGTTTACAGCCATAAACTGTATCAACTGGTTCCAAAGCGCGATCAGCGCCATGATGCGGGCAAATTTACCGAGCCCGTATCGCCGCGACGAGAATGGGGACGTCAGGATTATCTCTTATCCGATTTCCTTTGAACGGTTTGTCAGCGTGATCTGTGACCAGAGCCGGGCCTATATTACAGCTGATCGCAATACGTGCCTGAAAATGCTGACTATTTTAACGGAGCTGACGGCAAAGGCGAAGACCGATGCGCACAAAGATGTGCTGATGGCCCAGTTGAAAAAGCTCAAACGGTCGGCCATGGAAAACCTCCCGACCGAATTGGAGCGGGATGAATTGAAGGCAGAATTTGAAAAATCAGAGCGGATGATATCCGATCCCGAATATTATATGAGCGTTCAGGCCTCGCAGGAATGGGGCGGCGGACGCTCCTGACAGGCGTTTAAAACACCCTTTTGTCATACAGCAAAATAAAACAGACAAACGCCGGCGAATAGTCTAGCTTGCACGAAGGGAAGGCCTTGTGCGCCATGGCGCGAGGTTTATTATGACTGAACAGAACAGACTGGCTGCATTGGGCCGGACGGGATTGCTGGATTCCCTTCCTGAGGAAAGATTTGACCGTTTAACGCGCCTGGCCTCCAGAGCGCTGGGCACTGAAATTGCTCTGGTTTCTCTCATCGATAAAGATAGGCAATGGTTTAAGTCCCGCCACGGACTCGACGCAATACAAACACCGCGTGATCAGGCGTTTTGCGCGTATGCAATTCAATCAAAAAACATAATGGTCGTGCCTGACGCCAATAAAGATCCCCGATTTGCTTCAAATCCTTTAGTCACCGGCGATCCCAATATTTCATTTTATGCCGGGGCGCCGCTGATTACGGGCGACGGGCACGCTCTGGGGACCTTGTGCGTCATAGATTCAAAGCCTCGGAATGACTTTAATGAAGAGGATAGGCAAATATTGGCTGATATGGCGGCAACGGTCATGGCTGAAATCGAAGCTAATGCTCAAGGGCAGGTTATTGACGATTTGAACGTGGTCAATGAAGAGCTGCGCCACCGTATGGGCAATATGTACGCACACGTGTCCAGTCTTATTTCCCTGATGGCGCGCAGCGGCGGCGATCAGAAGGATTTTGCAAAGCGGCTGCGAGACAGAATAACCGTATTGGCAGAAACACAGGCGCTTATCGCGGCGCAAAAATTTCAAAGTGCGCCCCTGTCAGCGCTTTTCGAAAAAACGGTGTCGCCATTTCTTTCGCCTGAAACCCGTTCACGGATCAGTCTGTCGACGAAAGAGGATATATTTATCTCTGCAAGAGGCGCGTTTACCCTAACCCTTATGCTCAACGAATTGGCGACTAATGCGGTCAAGCACGGCGCGCTGAAAAGCGATACAGGTTTTGTCAATTTTTCTTGGACCGGCAGTGACGACGACACAATCCGGTTTGAATGGCGGGAAACTGCGACAGGCCTTAATCACGGGCCCACAAATCACAAAGGTTTTGGCAGCCAGATCCTCACCCGAATAGTCCCTGCGGATTTGCAAGGAACCGCTGAGCATAACGTTCTGCCCGGCGGCTTACACTATACAGTTATCGCCCGCAGAGAGCGTCTTGAATAGCCCATGCGGCATTAGCAGCTCAGTTAACGTGGGTTAATGACCCGGCAGGCAAACTGTTTACTGCTCTGCTCGCCGGGTCGCTCTCTCAGAGGACTTGGTGCCTCGGTTAACTGTCAACATCATGGCCTTCCCCGCCGTTGATATGTTGGCCGAGGGTTGGGGGAGCGCTAGCCCGCCTGTCTTGTCTCAAGCACACTGTCGACAAATGCAATAATCTGCTCGCCGTCAAACGGCTTTTTAAACACTTTTCTCTGTTCGGTATTATTTGCAGCAATAACGCTTTCTACCTGTCCGGACAAAAAGACGTAGGGGACAGAGGCTGCATCAAGTTTCCGGGCGATAGGAATGCTCGTCTCACGTCCCAAATTATAGTCGAGCATGGCGACATCGGGCTGTGTTTGACTGATGATTTGCAGACCGGGAACGACTGAAGCTACGGGACCCAAAACCGTATAGCCCGCTTCTTCAAACGTGTCTTGCAGGTCCATCGCGATGAACGGGTCGTCTTCAACGATTAAAATTGTTCTGGTCATGCGTATACAACCCGTCGTTTAAGACTTCGTTCCAAACTAAGTCGGTTAAAAACGGATTTAGGCAATGTTTATATACGGCCCAAAACGAATCAGGGGGCATTTTTTTTATTTCGGAACTCAAGCGTGATGTGCTCGTTGGTACTGCAATCGGGCAATTAAGCCCGGAAACACACAAGGAATAAAAAATGTTAGAAGGCATTCTTGGAATTCTGCATCTCATTATCGTCATCTGGGCGATCCTCTCAATCATTAAGTCAGGTGCCTCAACCGTCGCCAAAATTTTGTGGGGCTTGCTTGTCCTGCTGCTGCCGCTGGTCGGCTTGATTATTTGGTTCTTTGTAGGCCCTAAGGGCAATGTTTAGGTCCGAATAAAACTCTCCTCCCCCCCCACCAACATGAAAGACTGAAATATGACTAATTCGTATGATAACAATTCCGGTAAAAAAATTGGCGCATGGATTTTAGGGTCTGCAGCCGTTATCGCCGTCTGCGCGGCGGCTATATATTTGATTGATGTCGATCAAACCCAAGAAGCGCGCCTTCCTACAGTCGACGTTGATGTGTCTGCCGAAACCGGCCAAATGCCTGAATTTGATGTCGATGTCGCCGATGTTAACTTGGGCACAACGCAAGTCGGCGTTTCTGTCCCGAACGTCGATGTGGAAACTAAGACCATAGAAATCGAAGTACCTGTCGACATGGACGCAGATATGGATGAGACGTCAATCTCTCTTCCGACCATTGATATTGACAGACCGGAAGCCGATGACCCTGCTAATAATTAAGCCGGCATAAAATCGGGTAATTTCATTACCCCGAAAGAAAAACCGCTTTCTGATGAAAGCGGTTTTTTTTAATGGGTGAAGCGGGCTATTGACCGAGTAAAGCCGCGAGGGCATCGAGCCTGTCGGCCTCATTCGCGGGCTTATCCCACCGTATTCTGTGAATGCGTGGAAAGCGCAGGGCAAAGCCGGATTTGTGACGCTTACTGATTTGCGCCGCGTCAAAAGCAACTTCAAAAACCAGCTCTTTTTTAACTTCCTGCACGGGGCCGAAGCGTTGGGTTTTGTTACGGCGAATCCAGTTGTCGATCTCTTTAAGCTCTTCATCCGTAAATCCGAAATAGGCTTTACCGATGGGAAGCAATTCACCTTCATCATTCCAAAGGCCAAACGTATAATCCGAATAGAATGATGAGCGTTTTCCTGTGCCGCGCCGCGCATACATCAGCACAGCATCAAGTAAAAACGGATCGCGCTTCCATTTATACCAAGCATGCTTTGGACGTCCTGACACATAAAGGCTCGACAGGTCTTTTATCATTACGCCTTCAATCAGCCCGCCTGTTTGTGCGGCCTGCTTACGGAGATTGCGCAGATCATCCGTATCAGAGAACGTTAAGTCCTCTGACATGTCTATGCGCTCGTTTTCATGCGTGGCAACTAATTCCGCCAGTGCGCTTCTGCGTTGCGAGAGCGGCAATGCGCGTTGCGAAACGCCGTCTTGCTCAATAATGTCGTAGGCAATTACGTGCGCGGGAAGTTTCTCCATCAGGCTCTTGCCAGGTTTTTTCTTATTTAAACGCTGCTGCAAATCATTAAAGGATCCAATCTCGCCGTTCGGTTTAACGAGCAATTCTCCGTCGATGACGCCGCGAAAATCAATTGCTTGCGCAAGATCAGGGAAGCTGCCTGAAATGTCTTCGCCTTTGCGCGAGAAAATCTTTGTCTCCTTGCCTGTGCTCGAAACCTGCACCCGTATGCCATCCCATTTCCATTCGGCGATATGGGTTTGCGGCGTGATGCGGGGCAGGTCTTTCTCCTCATCGATCGGGTGGGCGAGCATGACCGGCGAGAACGTGACGACGTCGCTCATATCCGGCAGGTCTGCCTTGCCGTCAATCCAGGCAAAGAGCTCCGTATAAGGCGGCGTTAAGCCGTGCCAGACAGATTCAATAATATCGATTTCAACGTCTTTCATCTTCGCCAAAGTCTGCTTAACCGTTCGCGCAGACATGCCAATACGCAGCCCCCGTGTCCCAAGTTTCAGCAAAGCCCAGCGCTGCGGCGGTGACATGTTATCGAGCAAATTAATCAGATAGTCACGGATGCCCGCCTTGTCGCGCGCCTGAAATTCCGCAATGACTTCATGCAAATCCGGGAGGCGGTTCAGGCGCACCGCATCGGGCGATTGCGGCCAGGCGAGCGCGACAGTCTCGCTCATTTCGCCGACATAATCGCGGGCCATATCAAACAAAACCGGGTCCATGCGCTCCATCATCAGGGATTTGATGACGTTGCGCTTAAACAGATCAAAACTCAGCGTTCCCGATATAGCGGCCAAGGCCCAGCCTCTGTCCGGGTCCGGCGTCGCGCGCAAATATTGCGTCAGAATCATTTCTTTCGCCAAATTGGAATTGGTGAAATAGAGATCGTCCAAAAGGTCGGAAAAGCGCTCCATTATTCCACGCTCTCATCACGGCCGATCAGGTTGAGCGCTTTGGCTTTCATGCCGCGCTGCTCCAGCGCATATTGCAGCGCTTCGACGCGTCCGTGGGTAATCCAGATATTGTCTGCGCCTGTCTCTTCGCACGTACGGATAAGGTCCCCCCAATCGGCATGATCCGAGACAACAAGCGCCATTTCCGCGCGTTTTTGCCGGGCACGGGCGCGAATTTGCATCCATCCGCTGGCCACTGTCGGCAGCGGGTCGGCAAAGCGCCGCGACCAACGATCATTGATCTGCGCCGGGGGGCAAAGCACGATTTTGCCTTGAAAGACGTGCTTATCAGCGCGCGGAATTTCGCTGACCAATTCCCATGCGCCGAAGTCTTGGCCGTAGCCCTCATAGAGCTCGGTCAGCCGCTTAAGGGCGCCGTGCATGTAAAACGGTTCTTCATAGCCGGCGAGGCGCAATGTCTTCATCAGCCGTTGGCATTTCCCCAGCGCGTAAACGCCGACAATATGGGTGCGGTGAGGCAGGGCGCGCAGGGACCGCAGCAGCTTTTCAACTTCGGCTTCCAGCGGGGGGTGCTGAAAAACGGGCAGGGCGAAGGTGGCTTCCGTGATGAAGACGTCACATGGCACGACTTCAAACGGCGTGCAGGTCGGGTCGGGGTGTCGTTTATAATCGCCCGCGGCGACAATGCGCGTGCCGTTATATTCCAGCACGGCCTGCGCAGAGCCGAGAATATGTCCCGCGCTCGCAAACCAAAGCGTAACGCCATTGCCCAGATCATGCCGCGTGCCATAGGCCAAGCCCGTCTCTTGCGTCTCATCTTTCAGGTAGTAGCGCGTGCGCATAATTTCGAGCGTTTCCGGCGTGGCGAAGACCTCGCCGTGACCGTCGCGGGCATGATCGGCGTGACCGTGGGTGATGATGGCGCGTCCGACTGCGTCATGCGGGTCGATATAGGCATCGGCCGGCACGTAATACAGACCTTGCGGCCGCACTTGCATCCAATCTTCTGCTGAAGCGTTTGAAATATAAGTCTCCTAAGTCTGACCCCGTAAGGACCCCGTAATTACAATATGCTTGATACGGTGACACAGACGAAGCGGTTGAGTGCGGGTAAGGTTCCGGGCGAATTTGAGCGCTGGTTCGAGCGCCAGGGCTGGGCCATCCGCGACTATCAACGGCAAATGGTTGGCGCGTTTGCACGGCGCGAAGACACG
Source organism: uncultured Robiginitomaculum sp. (assembly GCA_938010385.1). Lineage (GTDB taxonomy): Bacteria > Pseudomonadota > Alphaproteobacteria > Caulobacterales > Maricaulaceae > Robiginitomaculum. The sequence continues at coordinate 28,755 of CALLVD010000008.1, read as the reverse complement.
CTGTTAATCGCCCCGACCGGCGGCGGCAAAACCCTCGCGGGCTTTTTGCCAAGCCTGATTGATTTATCGCAAAAGCAAACCGGCGCAGGGGCGAAGCTACACACGCTGTATATCTCCCCGCTTCGGGCGCTGACTAATGATATTGAGCGCAACCTAAATCGCCCTGTTGCGGAAATGGGACTGCCCATCACCATAGGCGTGCGCACCGGTGATACAAAATCTTATCAGCGAACAAAGCAGCGTAAGACGCCGCCGAATATCCTGCTGACCACGCCCGAGAGTCTGATGCTCTTGCTGTCTTATCCGGATGCTGCCGACTATTTCGCCGACTTGCAAACCGTCATTGTCGATGAGCTGCACAGCTTTGCCACAAATAAGCGCGGGGATTTCACGTCACTGGCTTTGGCGCGGCTCAAGACTTTGGCGCCCGGGCATATCCGGTTTGGCCTGTCTGCGACTATCGCGGATGCCCAGGCGGCGGCGAAATGGCTCGGGCCCACAGACGCGCCGGCTAAAATTATCGAAGTGCGCGGCGACGCCTCACCAAAGCTGTCAATTATGCAGACCGAGGCGCGCTACCCGCTGGGCGGTCACAATCCGCGCTTTGCGGTCAAAGATATTTACGCGGCTATAAAAAAGGCCAAAAGCTCTATCGTTTTCGTCAATACGCGCGCGCAAACAGAGCTGCTCTTTCAGCAGCTTTGGCAGATCAATGACGACAATTTATCGATTGGCCTGTATCACGGCTCGCTCTCGCGTGAGCGGCGGCAGAAAACGGAAAGCTTAATTGCGCAAGGTAAGCTGCGGGCGGTTGTCTCGACGTCTGCTCTTGAAATGGGTATTGATTGGGGCGATGTTGACTTCATCCTGCAAGTCGGCGCGCCCAAAGGCGTCAGCCGGCTTTTGCAGCGTATCGGCCGGTCCAATCACCGCATGGATGAACCGTCCGAAGCTGTTCTGGTCCCCTGCAATCCGCTCGAAGCGGTTGAATGCGCCGTGGCGATGGATGCCATTGACGCCGGGCAGCGTGACGGAGAGGACTATACGGAAGGGGCTATGGATGTCGCCGTGCAGTACATCGTCAACCGGGCCTGCGCGGGCAAATTTAAAAAGCGCGAAACGCTCAGCGAAATCCGCAGCGCTTGGCCTTACCGAAATCTGTCAAAGTCTGACTTTGATTTGCTGGTCGGGTTTGCGCAAGACGGCGGCTATGCGCTGAAAGCTTATGACCGGTTTTCCAGATTGAAATCGACATCACGCGGCTATGAAATTTCCTCGCCGCAACAGGCGCGTCGGCACCGCATGAATATCGGCACAATCGTTGAATATGCCAAACTGCGCGTGCGGCGCTTTCCGAATATGAAATCCAAGCGCTTTCGCAATATCGGCGAGATTGAAGAGCGGTTTGTCATGGGCATTGCGCCCGGTGACAGTTTTGTCTTTGGCGGCGAAGTCCTGCGCTATCACGGCATTCGCGACATGGCGTTGGAAGCCAGTCCAATGCCGAAAAAGACCCCGCCCAAAGTGCCGGCCTTTGCCGGCGGGGTGATGCCGCTCTCGACATTTTTGGCCGGCGGCGTAAGGCGTTTGATTTCTCAGCCGGCCGGTTGGAGCCGACTCCCTGCGCAAATACAGGACTGGCTGGCTTTGCAAGCGCAGTTCTCGCAACTGCCGAAAAGCGAAGGCGTCTTGGCAGAGGGTTTCTTTGACCGCGGCGTCCACGTCATCGTTATTCACAGCTTTGAAGGGCGTAAAGTTAATATGGCGCTCGGCCTTCTGATGACGAGGCGCATGGAAATGCGCGGGCTTAAACCGCTGACCTATTCCATCACCGATTACGCCCTGACCATCACGTCTATCGAGCCGGTTAATCAGGTCGCGGATTTGATGTCCGAAGATATCCTCTCTGATGAATATGAGCGCTGGGTCTCGGAAGCCCCGATGGTCAAGCGCAGCTTTCGTAAAATCGCGACCATTGCCGGCCTGACAGAGCAGCGCTTGCCGGGAGCCAAGCGCACGATGAAGCAGGTCACATTCAGTACGGACCTCATTTACGATGTGCTGCTGAAATATGACCCTGACCATATATTGCTGCGCATTGCCCGCGAGGAGGCGGAGCGCGACCTTTTAGATATTCCGCGTCTGCGCCGCTGGCTGTCGGACGTTCAGGGAGAAATCACCTATAAAATTCTTCCCCACGCTTCACCGCTCTCCATTCCGTCCATGATGCAATTGGGCAAGGAGACCCTTGTCGGCGAGGCAAAGATGGCCATATTGGAAGGCGCTGCCCATGAAGATATGGCCGATATGCGCCTGGAAACCGTCAGAGATTTTGTCAATGAGAACGCCACCAAAGGCTGAAAAACTCGCCTTAAAGACTCGCGCCGGTGAAATCATTCTCGACTCTCGTAAGGTGGCTTTTCTGCCGGAATGTCAGACCTTGCTTGTTGCTGATATGCATTTTGAAAAGGGCAGCTATTTGCGAGAGTTTGGCCGCTCGGTCCTGCCGGCCTTTGATACCCAAGATACTATAGAGCGGCTGCGCGTCATTGCGGATGACTACCGCCCGAAACGCATTATCGCTCTGGGGGACAGCTTCCATGACATGCGCGCAGATGAGCGGCTGTCACCCCAAGCGGCTGCGCAACTAAACGCGCTGTCCGGTGACGCTTGCGAGTTTATATGGGTGCTCGGCAATCATGACCCCGATATCCCAAGCGCCGTCACCGGCGGGCGCGAAGATCACGTGCAGGCGGGCGGTTTCCTTCTTACCCACCACCCATATGAATGTCCTGACGGCGTCAATATTTGCGGACACTATCATCCCAAGGCTAAGATTTCTTCGCGGCTGGGCTCTGTGTCTGCGCCATGTTTCGCGGTCAGTGAAGCGGGTATTATCCTGCCGTCGTTCGGGACATTTACGGGCGGTCTTTATGTGTCAGATCCGGCTTTCACGGATGCTATGCCGAATATACAATCCGTCGTTGTGGCCTATAAACATCGAATATTTCAAATCAAAGCCCGATAATTTTCAGAGCACTGTTCAAGCCCGCTTGCATCAGTATTTTTATGCGCTAAGCTACTGAAATGAATGCGTTAAGGTTTATGCTCAGAGACGATACAAAGGCAGCGCACAGCCGGTTAGATGCGGCATTGATTAAGTATGATCTGACTTCGGCCGGCGGACTGCACAGTTACCTGAGCGTTCACTATCTCGCGCGCCTGCATCTGAGTGATATTCTCTTCGGTTATGATGATTTGAGGGATGAGTCAGAACGGCTCGACGACTTGCAGGCCGATATTTCAGAACTGGGCGCCGCTCTGCCTGTCTGGGCATCGCGGCCGAAGCGGGCAAATATGCATGCGCTCGGATTGATTTATGTTATGGCGGGAAGTTCCTTGGGCGGTAAGGTCTTGTTTAAAGAGTGGGATTGTTCGCGTGATCCTGTTGTTAAAAATGCCAATCGGTTTGTCACCCGGTCAAAAGACAGCGCAGTCTGGACAAAGTTTTTGGCCCATCTGGGGGCGCAAAGTTTTTCACATCAGGAGATTGCACAGATTGTTGAGTCTGCCAATCATGGCTTTGAGATATTTGAAGCCGCGAACAACGAAATAAAAGAAAGAATTTATGTCTGATAATTCGCAAGAAGCGCTGCAACCGGACGAACCGATTGATCTGACAAATTGTGATCGCGAGCCTATCCATATATTGGGCCGCGTCCAAAGATATGGTGCGTTATTGGCTGTGTCTACGGATTGGATTGTCAATCATGCCTCTTTGAACCTGCACAAATTCATCGGGATTGAGGCAAGTGATGCCATAGGCATGCCTATCCGCAATATTCTATCGGCTGACGCTGTGCATGAAATGCGAACCCGTCTGCAGCTTCTCGGCAGCCCCGATTCCATGGAGCGTATGTTCGGATTGCGCCTGACGGATTCTGAAACTTTGTATAATGTCGGTCTTCATATGTCAGGCCGGTTTATTATTATCGAAATTGAGCGATATGAAGAGGTCAGCCGCGCGGACCATACCTCCTATGTTCGCCCTATGATGGAACGCATTAACAAAGCTGCGTCCTCTGAGGAATTATGTGACGTAGCGGCGCGCCAGTTACGGGCGCTGACCGGCTTTGACCGGGTTCTTGTCTATAAATTTGCTGAGACAGGCGCAGGAACGGTTGTCGCGGAATCGCTTAAAGCTAATCAAGAGAGCTTTAAAGGCCTGCATTATCCGGCCTCTGATATACCCAAACAGGCGCGGGCTTTATATAAGCGCAGCCTGCTTCGGATTATTGCCGATGCGTCTGATGAAGGCGTTGACATTATTCCCGCCACAAATCCCGAAGGACGGCCACTTGATCTCACTATGAGCACGACGCGCGCCGTATCGCCGATACATCTGGAATATCTGCGTAATATGGGCGTGGCGGCTTCTATGTCGATCTCTATTTTAAAACGCGGAAAGCTTTGGGGGCTGTTTGCCTGTCATAATGAGACGCCGAAAACCCTGCCGTTTAATATCCGATCTGCGGCTGAGCTGTTTGGTCAGCTTTTTGCTTTCATTTTGGATCAACACGAAACTGATGAAGAAAAAAGAGATCAGCTTCGCGCGCAAAGACTGCATGACCGCCTGATGTCACAACTGGCCGAGGGGGAAACGATTGCTGAAAGCTTAGACCAAGTTCTGGCAGGTATGAATGAGGTTATACCCTATGACGGGGCAATCGGCTGGATTGACGGCAATTTTACCGCCGTCGGGCAAACGCCGACGCGCGAGGAGTTTGCGGGCATGGTTCCGTTTCTTAATACAACAGCGACGGGCCGCGTTTACGACAATAAAAACCTGATTTCGTCATATCCGAATGCCGCAGATTTCGCGGACCGAACAGCCGGCATTATGGTTTTGCCGGTGTCCAGAACGCCGCGGGATTTTATCGTCTTGTGCCGCCGGGAAATTGCGAGCATGGTCAATTGGGCCGGTAATCCCCAAAAACCCGTGACAGTCGGTAAATACGGAAGCCGTCTTTCTCCGCGTAAAAGTTTCGAGGCTTGGCAGCAGGTTGTACGCAACACGTGCAGCCCGTGGACAGCCGGAGAGCGCCGGGCGGCGGAAGCGCTCAGAGTGACGCTGCTCGAAGTCGTTCTGCGTATGTCTGATACCTCCTTAAAAGAGCGGGCAAAAGCGCAGGAAAGTCAGGAAATCCTGATTGCTGAGCTTAACCACCGCGTGCGCAATATTCTTAACTTGATCAAAGGCTTGATTAATCAGAGTAAAGACGACGCCAAATCTATTTCCGAGTTTACCGAAATTGTCGGTGGCCGCGTGCATGCACTCGCGCAGGCGCATGACCAAATCACCAATGAAAATTGGGGGCCGGCGTCCGCGCAGGATTTGATTTTTACAGAGGCAAAAGCGTATCTGGATGAGAAAAATCCGCGCGTTTCCGTTACCGGGCCGGACCCGCTTATTACGCCGCCGGCCTATACGACATTGGCGCTCGTCATTCATGAACTGATGACAAACTCTATTAAATACGGCGCCTTAAGCGAGGTTGCCGGGCGCGTTGAGGTGTCTCTATCGCGGCAAATTGACGATGCATTAGACATAAAATGGGTTGAGATCGGCGGGCCGCCTATTCAGGCTCCGCCCGTTCGCAAAGGGTTCGGAACAACGATTATTGAGCGCTCTGTCCCTTTTGAACTCAATGGCGATGCGCAACTGAGTTATAAAACTTCCGGGCTTGAGGCATCATTTATGATCCCGCCTAATTTTGTGTCTGAATATCGGAATGCGTTAAATGCCAAGCCGGCAAAAGAGACTGAAGCGCAGTCTTCGTCCGGCGCAAAAATTTCCGGCCACGTTTTGGTTGTGGAAGATAACATTATCATTGCAATGGACGCGGAAGATATATTGGGCGAAATCGGCGCGCAGACGGTCACTATTGCGCCGAATGTCAGAGAAGGGCTGGACGCCGTTGCAGGCGCAGAAATCAGCTTTGCCTTGCTTGATGTGAATCTTGGGACCGAAACGAGTGAGGCGATAGCGTCGGAACTGACGAAGCAAAACGTCCCGTTTGCCTTTGCAACCGGCTATGGTGACGCGACGGAAATTACCCGACGATATCCCCAAGCCCCCGTTGTGCAAAAACCTTATGATAAGTCGTCTGTTCAAAATGCAATCAAAAGCCTTAATGCCAAAGACGGTTGAAGCTCTGCTTTTGAAGCGGGCTCGTTTTAGAACCTGAAAATCTGCGATATCGCGTAATGAACATATTGCACATATTGTGCAATTTAAACGCGTGCTGCATGTTCGGGATAAGTCGCCTTTGATGACCGTTGAGCAGGGCGGGGTAGGCCTTACCGCTTGATATTATCAATCCTGACTCCGGTAATTCCTGATATATTGCGCCGGCACTGACAGTGAATTCGCGAAGAGCTGGAACGTCTCCCGAATAATTTATTTTGCGCCGCAATCGCCATTGATTGTCCGCAACATCAAGACGGGCCTGCTATAAAAATCCCGTTTCCATTTTAACGTGAAGCTTTGGTCATTATCAGCTTGGATTTTTGAGCGCAGAGAAATGTTTTTGCGCACTTCCCAATCTATGACGGCGCCTGTTTGACCGGTGCCGCCGCCGGAGAAGACCTGCAAATATACATTCTTTGCCAGATAGCGCCCGCCCGTAATCTGAGCTCCTCCGTCCTCACCCAGACCGATGCTTAGCTGACCAACACCCAACGCGTCTCGCAGGCCGCCCATAAGGTCAAAGCCGCCGCCCGCTCCCGAAAACTGTGCCAAAGCTCCCGCAAGCTGAGCGGCTTCGATTGTAGAGAGCTCTGTTGCGGATCGTCCAAATAAGAGCGCAGAGAGGATTTCGTCTTGGGGGCGGTCAGGGGAGCTGGACAGCTCAATTTCAGGTTCAGCAACCGTGCCCTTAATCTCAATCGTTGCGGACAGGTTTTGCGTGTTCGTATTGGCGACAAGGTTAACCCGAGCCTTGCTGAGTTCTCCGTCAAATTTAATGCCGCCGGTTTCAAAGGCGAGTTCTTTTCCGGCAATTTTATAGCCGCCGCGAAGGATATTGGCCTCACCATAAACTTCAGGAGCGGTAAGCGTACCTTTAACGCTTGCATCTACGGATAGCTCGACATCGAGACCACGGCTGCGAACAAAAATCCGGCGTGGCGCGCGCAAATTTATGTCAAGACTGATGGGCGTAACAGGCGCTTTAATCTCAATCGGTTTAAGCCGATCCGATTTATTGATTTCTTCCACGGGAATTTCCACAACAGTGGCTCCCCCTGTCACGAATTGTTTGACCTCAGCCTGATTAAGCGTGATATCTCCTGTCAGCGTCCCTGTTTCCTGCGTGGCTGTAAATCCTAAATTACCTGTCACAGTGCCCTCGAAGTCTCTACGGTCGAGCGCCCGAAATTTCGCGGCCTTCATATTAAGCTCTCCGACAGGTCGTCCAAATTCACCAAGTTTAAATAGGCCTTGTCCTGTAATCGTTCCTTTACTGTTGTCAGCGACGAAGACGTCTTTTATTTCCAAGGTATCGTTTTTGAAGTTGGCGGTAAAACGTCCCTTTCTCAGCCTCGTCCCCAGCTGTGGCGCCTCTAAACTTAATTCACTGCCGGAAGCTTGACCCTCCACCAAAGGATCAGCAGCCGTCCCCGAAAGGCTCAGGTTCGCCTTAAGCTGTCCGCTTGGATTAGCATCGCTCGGTGTGACCAGCCCCAATATAGCGGCCGCTTCGCCTGAAGCATCAAACTTCCCTGAGACAGGTGCATTCATACGCGGCCGAATGGCTGCCAAGGAGGGCGCATTTGAAATCGGCAAATTGCCTTCGCCGGACGCTGTAAAGCCCTTCGAAGACGATGCGTCAAGTTTCCAGTTAATCCGGTCGCCTGAAAAGGTAAAACTCATGTCGCCCGACAACCCCGTTTCGCGGTCAATATCAAAGCCGCGCCAATCCGTAAGGGTAACACGCCCGCCGCCCGCCGCGCCTGTTCCGTCCGGTGCAGTCGCCAGTTGAATATCTGCTCCGATACGGCCGCGCGTATCTGCCAAACTCCCCGGCATAGGGATGAGCGAAATCGGAAGTTCGGACGTTTTTAAAACGAATTTTTCTTGACCCGAAAGCTTGGAGTAACGGATATCAAGGTTTGACCCTGAAATCGAAAGGGGGGCGATGAGCGTGATGTCACCGGCGTTATATTCGGCTTGTATAGGTGGCCCGGCGTCCAAAACTACATTGCCGTATTTTGCGTCGGGATTGAGCGTGCCCCGGTAAGCGCCGTCGTCTGCACGCGATAAAGAAAATGGAGTATTAAGGCTGAATTGTCGCTCCAAGACATTCAACTTACGTTGACCCTCAGCCTGAATTTGTCCCTCAAGTGATGACAGAGTCCCTTCGGCGCGAGCGGACAGCTTGTCGAAAGCAAAATCTTTGTAAGCGATATTTTTGCCATCGGCATTGAGCGAAATTCCCTGGTTTTGCCCTTGCGCAAACAGGGTCAAATCAGCCCGCGCAAATTGATCACCTTTTTCCGGCAGATTAAGACTGATTTTTCCTGCAGCCGGTGCGTTGACCGGTTTTGTGATGTCCCCCGTCGCCGTCAGTCTACCCCAAGTCAAGACTATATCATTTGCGATGTAAACCTGTTCGCGAGAGGCAAAGTCAGCAGAGATATCCAACTTACCTTGCTCTGTATTGGCTGTAAGGCGCAGCGGGCCTTTTGGCGCATTCATAATATCCTTTATTTCTGTGCGCAGTCTTGCATCTTGCAAAACGTAACCGCTGACTTCTGTTTTGCCGGCACGGGCATCAAGGCGAAGATTGGGATCCGTGCGCGCTCCCGTGGCGGTGAAGCTTGCGGACGTTTCGCCGGACAGAGATACGGGTGGGTAGGTAAGCGGGGCCGATAAAAGCGCTTCCCCTTCAATATTTAGCGTTTCTGTCACGCGACCGGATAATGCGGCGCGAATATTTTGTCCGGCAAGTTTTGCCTGCGCGATCTGCAGACCGCCCTCAATAGGTGACATATCCACATCAAAGTTCACCCCGCCTTCCAGTAAACTGTCAAAGGGCGGCGCTAGTGCGGCAGCCGGTTTAAAGCCGCCGTCAGCTGAAAAAGCGAGTAAAGAGGTTGCGGTTTTCTGTAATCTGAAATCCGATTGCAGCGCTCCGGCCGGCACAGCGCCCATGGTTGTGATGTTCGCGGCCACATCGCCCGAGATATTAAAGCTCGGAGCGGTGTAATTGGCATCGCCGGATGCTCTTAATGTTGTCTCCCCTGAGGTGACGCTAAAAGTCACACCGGCAATCTCGGTCGTCTCACTGTTCAGCCGCGCCTTGGCGGTGAGCTGCGTTTTTGCGCTTAATTTAATTGGAATTTCTGCGGTCGTCGTCAGATTGTCGAGCGTTAAGTTGCCCTCTATATCATAGACAGCGTCGCCGCCTTGGCGAAGCCTTACAGGGCCTTTTAGGCTGGCCGCTCTTGCATATGGTGTTGTGATATCACGAAGACCAACCGTGCCTGCAAACGCGTATTCCGGATTTATATTGACAGTCCCGTCTACATCGCCTGCGCCGAGCTTGTATCCGTCGGGCAGGGGTAAAATCGCTCCTACGCTGTTTGAGCGCGCTGTCACCTTCACTGAGTCATGAAGGCCGCCTTCAGGGTTCAATTGGCCGCGCGCGGTGGCGGTCAAGCGGTCAGATTTGACAACGACTTCAAAGTCCTCCGGCGAGCGCGTACGGCTTAGAAAGGCTGTAATGTCAACTTCGTCTCCAAGTCCGCGCCGGGAACGGTCAAAGAGTGGCCAATTTGTGGTATTTAAATTCCCCTGAACCCCGCCTTGATCTTTTGACCAATACCCTTTGGCGGTAATTTTAGGCGCGCCGTTAAAGGCAATAACTATATCACCTTGCCCCGTTTCAATGTCACCCCGGATTTGACCTGTCCCCGACAGCGCCGTGCCTTTCGGTACGCGAAGTAAGGTCGCAAATGTCCCGCCGTCCGCGCCTTTCAGGTCAAAATCGCCGACCATCTCACCGGAGCGGTTGCGTATGAAATCAAGGCTCAGCGCGTCGCCTGCCGCATCAATCCGCACGGCGCTGAGCTTTGCGTCAATCGCGCCGCTCTTTTGTGTTGTAACTCCGCCGGACACAGAGAGCACGGCCTGCTGCCCTATAAAGGATCCATCGAGCGTGAACGCCCCAACACGCCCCGATTCAAGCTGCACGGAATAGGGATTATCGGTCGACGGTGACGGTGACTGAGTTGAGTTGAGCTTAAGCCGGCGTACCAGTTCTGATTTGGAAACAATGACGGAGTCCAAGTCCAAGACTCTGCCGCGCAAGGCCCAAGGATTCCAATCAATGTCGATATCATTTGCGGTCAGCCAGACGCCGTCAACGTCATACACTTTAACAGATTTTATAGAAAAGATGTCCAAAGGGTCGCCGGACAGGCCGGAAATCTCAACCCGTTCGATAGGCCCGAAACTGCGCTTGTTTATCTGAGATTCTATAAAGCGCGCACCGCTGCCGGTTGTGATAAAAATGCGCAGCGCAACAATCGCGAGCAGACTTAAAATTACAAGAACGGCCAAAGCCCACAAAACGCGGCGAGGCCATGACTTTTTTGTTTTGGTCTCTGTCGTCATCAGAAAGACTGCCCGATACTGATATAGAGCTGCACGTCCTCATCACCGTCGCGTTTGTTGAGCGGAATAGCGATGTCAGCTCTGAGCGGAGCGAAGCTTGTATAATAGCGCAGGCCTAAACCGACACCTGCGCGCACGTCACTGAAGGTAGGAGACTGCTCTTGAGTGACAGAGCCCGCATCCAAAAACGCGACATAACCTATGGGGCCCTTACCTTTATAGCGCAGCTCTGCACCGACTTCGGTAATCGAGCGCCCGCCGATCAGCTCGCCCTGAGCATTCTCGGGAGATATAGTTTGATAGCCAAAGCCGCGAACGGACCCGCCGCCGCCGGCATAAAACCGGCGGTTCAGCGGGATGCTCGCCAAATCTCCGCCGAAAATTGTTCCCAGCTTCGCCCGTCCGGCAACAACAAAACTGTCGGAAACCCGGCGATATGTGCTGCCTCCGAGTTCCGCTGTTGTAAAGAAACCGCTCTGATCGCCGAAATTATAGGTCGGCACCAATGATGTCTCTGCAAAATAGCCTTTTTCAGGATCAAAAAGACTGTTGCGTGAATCATAAGTGGCGCGGCCGAGGCCCTCAAACAGATAGGACCTGACGTCCGCACCGTTTTCATCAAACTGTGACGCCTCAAGTCCGAAACCGAGGCCTGCTTTAAGTTTTTTATTGATTTTCTGTGTCATCAATGCGTTGGCACTGACCCGATCGCCGGTAAACGCATCCGTATCTTCTTGCGCAATTTCTGCGCCTAAATCCAGCTCCCGGTCTTCGCGCCAAGCAAAAGGAATATTATAATCTGTGCCAAAGCTGATTTGGTTTGTTTTCACGCTCGAAGAGAGTGTCAGCGTCTGCGCGTAGCCGATAAAGTTGCGGCGCTCATAGATTAAATCCACGCCGCTGCCATCTGTTGTTGAAAAGCCGATCTCACCGCTGACGGTATTAATCGCGCCTTGCTCGACATCAAGGATAACATCACGCGTAACTGTTCCGTCGGCATTGGGTGTGGCTTCATCAGAAAGTGTCGCCGTCGCCCCGTCAAACACGCCGGTTCCGATAACCCGCGACGAAAGCGTGTTCAGCTTGCGAACGTCAAAATCATCTCCGGGCTTAAACGGCGCAATCATTTGCGGCCAGCTTTTTACCAAATAAGCCGTGCCCGTCTGCCTGATTTGGCCAAAGCGGGTTTTTTGCCCGGCGCTGATGTTATAGGTCACAGCCATCGTCTTGGTTTTGTGATCGACAACGGCTTTGCGTTCGGAGGCTTTAGCCTCCGGGAATCCGTTAGCGTTGAGATAGTTTACAGCCTGCAGTTCTCCCGCCACGACCTCAGCCGCCAGAGCCGGGTCGCCTTTTGCCAACGTAATTTTTTGAAAAGTCTGCTCGGCAATATCGGGCGGACTGCCGGAATAGGCAACGTCCAGAGCTCCGATTCTAAATTGCTGCCCGGGCGAAATTGTCAGGACCGGACGCGGCGGAACGCGTTTACTTGCGTCTGCATGCGCCGGCGCTTCTATTACGCGCGCATCAATATCAGCACTGTAATAACCTTGGGACCGCATAACTGAGGTCGCCTTTTCGCTTGCTTTTTCGACCCGGCGGCGCGCTTGCGCCAGCGAGCGCGGTGGGCTTTCAACGTCGCCCATGACATCGGATATCAAGTTCTTGAGCTCACCCGGCATTTCGCCTTCTACGGTCGCAAGGGGGACTTGTGCGCAGGCAACAGGCGTTGCCGCGATAGAAGCAAATCCACATAAAATTGCCGAAAACGCGTGTCTTGAAGTATACAAAATTTCTGCCTGCTATATCGTGATGCATATACATAACGCCTAATCATTCGATTTGTCGCAAAGAATTTTTGACTATTTCACTCATACAGACAGAGCGTTTCAGTCAGCCAAGTATTACGCCGGCTCCTTCTGCGGTCCCGTTTTGCGGGCAGGCCTTTTCAATGTGTTCGTAAAGTGTAAAGGTTCGGGTTAAGACCGACTGAATTTAACTTTGGATTTCTGATTTGAAGGCTGAAAATTTGAAAAGCGAAGACTATGCAAAGGCCATTGCTTTGCCGTGGTGGGGCGTACAGGTCATTGCTTGGGCGCTGTTTTGTATTCTGTCGTTTTTATCGCTGACCCTTTGGTATGGCGATCCGCAATGGATGCATTTAGTGCATATCGCGCTGCAGGCGGTAACAGGGGCGTTTCTGACATGGCCTCTGGCGCGGCTGCTGCGATATGCCGGCACAGGCGGGATTGTGCGCCGCATACTCGCGCATTTGCTGCTCGTCGGCGCTACCGCGTTTATTTGGAATATTTTCCGCATGGCAACGTTCGAGGTTATGTTGTCGGCGCCCAATATCTGGGAAGACTTCGGCGGTTGGTATTTTACCGCTTTGTTGATTTTCGGTTTCTGGGCCGCGCTTTATTATATTGCCAAAGCTTATTCACAAATTGCGGCGCAGCGGGCCGATGTTGAAGCGGAGAAACTGCGCCGGGTCGAAGCTGAAAGTTTGTCCCGTGACGCGCAAATGAAAATGCTGCGGTATCAGCTTAATCCGCACTTTTTGTTTAATACGTTAAATTCTATTTCCGCTCTGGTTAAGACAAACCGCCTGGATCAATCGCGCAAAATGATCTCACAGCTCAGTCACTTTCTGCGCCTTTCTTTAGAAAAAGAAGGCGTAACAGACATAAGCCTGCAAGAAGAATTAGACACGCTTAAGCTCTATCTGGATATAGAAAAAGTAAGATATGGCAATCGGTTGACCACTGTTTTTAATGTTGATGAGGACACGCTTGACGCCAACATTCCTGCATTAATTTTACAACCATTATTTGAAAACGCCCTGCAATACGCTGTCGCAGGTCAAGTTAAAGGCGGAACACTGCGCCTGACGGCAGAGCGCCGGGATGATGCCCTTGTCCTGAGTGTATCAGATAGCGGACGGAACGATGTTCAGGCCGCCGACATCGTTGCAGACCTTAAAAAAGGTGTCGGCTTGCAAAACACAGAATCGCGCGTCGAGACGCATTACCCGCAACGCGGAACGGTAACTTACGGCGTATCGGATTTGGGCGGGTTACAGGTAACCCTCAAACTTCCTTATGTGCCAATTTTACAAAAAGATGTTGCGATATGACCTTACGAGCGATCATTGTGGATGACGAGCCCTTGGCGCGCAGTTACCTAAAGGCTATACTCGACGACATTGTTGACATTGAGGTTGTAGCGCAATGCGAGAACGGGTTTGACGCTGTTGATGCTGTTCTTGAACATGGCCCTGATGTCATGTTTTTAGATGTTGAAATGCCGATAATGACAGGGTTTGACGTCATTAAAGCTATTCAAAGTGACGTCATGCCCTTGATTGTTTTCACGACGGCGTATGCGCAGTATGCCGTAGATGCCTTTAAAGTTCGGGCGGTTAACTACGTCATGAAGCCGCTGGACGACGTAGAAATCATTCAAAGCGTGAGCCGCGCCCGCGAGGCTTTGGCGGCCGCCGCGCCGCGTGTACCCAAGTCGCAAATGTTGACAACATTGGAGCCGTCGCAAGATCGGACGCTAATCGTAAAAGACCGGGATCAAATCGCGTTTTTGGTTAAAAGTGATATTTATTGGGTTGAGGCCGAGGGGGATTACGTGTGCCTTCATCTGGAAGGCAGGACGCGATTTGTGCGCTCGACATTAAAAGCAATAGAGGCGCAATTACCCCGGGATAAGTTTCTGCGTATACACCGCTCAACACTTGTCAATGAAGACAGAATTGAGCGGATTATTCCCGGCAAAAAAGGCGAAGCCATTATCGTCACCAAGTCAGGGCACCGTTTGAAAGTCAGCCGATCATATGGGCCGGCGCTGCGCGAGCGCTTTCGTTAAAATCCCATTCATCGCAAAAAAAGTCCCACTCACCGCAAAGCGCTTGCGGCGCAGCGACGCTCTCTGATTACGTAACAGTAATCAAAAAAAATCCAAGGGAACATCATGCGATATCACACATCAGAATTTTCTAAACTTTTCTCCATGCGCAGCGTATCGGCTGCGGCCATTACAGCGGCAATGGCTCTGCCTATGAGCGCAACGGCGCAGTCATCAAGCGAAATTATCGACAATGCGGACGGCACATCTGAAGTCATCGTCACTGTCGAACGCCGCGCACAGTCGCTGCAGGATTACGCCGGTACTGCGGCTGCTATCTCAGGCGAAGAGTTAAAAATGCTTGGCATTACAGACGTTACAGACATCGACGGAAAAATTCCCGGCCTGTCCATCGCCAACAATCAAGGCAATGTCGAAGTGTATATTCGCGGTGTCGGCTCTTCCAACAACACGGAACTCGGCGATCCGGCAGCCGCCACGCATTTGAATGACGTCTATCTGCCGCGTCCTGCCGGCGTTGGGGCTGGCTTCTTTGATATTGAGCGCGTTGAAGTTAATATCGGTCCCCAAGGCACGCTGCGCGGCCGCAATGCGACTGCGGGTTCTGTCAACATTATCCCTTGGAAGCCATGGCTTGGAAATTGGGACGCCATGGCCGAAGTCGGCATTGGTAACTTCAATGAACGTTCGATTGAGGGCATGGTCAATATTCCAATCGGACAGACGGCGGCTATTCGTGTTGCGGGCTATAAGTCCGAGCACGACAGCTATCTGCAAAGCATTACGCCGTGCAG
This sequence comes from uncultured Robiginitomaculum sp., assembly GCA_938010385.1. GTDB lineage: Bacteria > Pseudomonadota > Alphaproteobacteria > Caulobacterales > Maricaulaceae > Robiginitomaculum. Next base: position 13,407 of record CALLVD010000008.1, on the reverse strand, counting down.
CGACGAGCTTGGCTTGAATGTCCCGACCTGTGAAGCGGAAGGTGTTGGCGTTGGCGAGGCCGCAGATGACAGCGGCATTCGCGTCACCGCGCTCTGGGAGCCGACAGACCGCCTGTCTCTGACATTAACGGCGGATCAGCTTAAGCAGCAAGGCTCCGGCTATACCGGCGTGAACTACGCCAATGCGCTCGGAAACGGCATTCGACCTGAAAGCATCAAAGACCCGCGTAAAGTCGTCGGCCGCGCGTTTACGCCGGAAGAAGATACAGAACACAGCGGAATTAAACTGCACGCTGAATATGATTTTGATACGTTCAGCGTTGAATATATCGGATCAAAACGTGATTTGCTGTTTGATTATGATTTTGTGACTCCGGCCTCCGTCGCTTATGACGGCGTTTTGGATAATATCAGCGCCGGCGATATTGATAATTTCTCGCGAATTCAGTTTCTGACGGACAGCGAAAGCACAATCCATGAGGTCCGCGCATTTTCTAATGATGATAAAAAGCTCTCATGGACATTAGGCGCCTTCGTATTTGAAGAAGATCAGCGCACTTTGCTGGCTACGACAGGTGACCGCAATCCGTTTTTCTCAGGTATTGAATTTAACCAGTTTACGGATACGGAAAGCTGGTCCGTCTACGGTGATGCGACTTATGACGTCACGGATAGATTCCGCGTCTCCGGCGGCCTGCGCTACACGGAAGACCAAAAAGAGCGGTTCGGTGTTAATGCCCGCTTCGGTCAGGCCTTCATTATCGGCGGTGATTTCTTCGGGTGCTGTTTTGCCACCGGCGTCGGCACAGAAGGGTTTGAATTTGCAGGGTTTGATCGCACAATCTTTAATCCTGATACCAATAGAGACAGCGTGGTCGATGCACAGGAAGTTATTGATTTTTATTTTGACGGCGTCGCGCGCTTTGGTGCGCGGGACGGGCTCGACGATATTTACGCCAATGGCGAGGTTGTTGATCCGATACCGTTCGGCGACCGGCCTCCTTGTCCTGAGCTCTTAATCGGCTTTGACGGAACAAGCGGCAATAGCTGTTTCACGCAAGCGACCGCAACGAATTTCGGCGGCGGTGATTTTGATAACCTTGTCGGTAATGTGTCTTTCGCGGTTGTTGCCACTGATAATTTTGACGCGGCCATTCAAAATGGCGCATTGAAACAGGACTTTGTCGATTGGCGCATTCGCGGCGAGTTTGATGTGTCCGACGATCACTTGGTTTACGGTCTTGTCGCGACCGGCAGTAAATCCGGCGGATTTAACGACAATATTCCCGGCATTGCGCCATCTGACGGCTCATTCAACCTCGCCGGCGGAGCTTCGACTGAGTTTACGCCATTGGGCCCGGCGCCGACCTATGACCAAGAACGTCTGACATTATATGAAATCGGGTCAAAGCAGGAATTTGAGTTTGAAACCCTCCCGATCACGTTCAACGCTTCGGCCTTCTATTACGACTATAACGACATTCAACTGACAACTTTATTGTCTACCGCGCAGGTCAGAGACTTCATCGGTGCCGAGCCCGTAGACGGTGGCGGCGGGACTGTTGTCGCTTTCAACTTTAACGCCTCTGACGCCGAAATTTACGGCGCGCAATTTGAAACAGGCGTAGAGTTTCCGGGCAATGTCAACTTTGATGCCACGTTGCTGTGGCTGAAAGAGGCGCGCGTTGTTGACTCGCAAGAAATCCAAGATGCCCGCTATCAGGCTGATGTGGATGCCGTTAATGCCGTGAACCGTTCAATCGAAGGCAATCGCCTGATTAGAACGCCCGAAATCCAGCTCAATGGGAAACTGTCCAAAGCTTGGGACTTTACCAATGCCGGTATGTTCGATGCGCAGGTCTCCTTCGGCTATCGGTCAGAGCAGAACATGACGATCTTCAACGGCATTGATTATAATCCAGATGATGATGTTGCGCGGCGTCTTGATGACGAAGTTGAACCGTATTGGACGTTCGACCTGGGCGCCGGCTACACCTTTGATGACGAAGGTAAATACCGCGTCGAAGGGTGGGTTGCCAATGTAACCGATGAACAAAGAGAGCAGGGCATTATTATCACGCAGTTTGATAACACGCGCTTCTTCTCTCGTCCGCGTACTTACGGCATTCGTCTGCGGGCCAAGCTGTAAATATAGGCTGTTAAAGCGCGCAGACTTTGCTCTGCGCGCTGATTTTTTAAAACCTTATACGGAATAATATTATGAAAAAGTCTCTTTTTCTAAGTGCTGCCGCCTGCCTGATTTTTGCCGCTTGCGCCACGACGGGTTCAAGCCAGGCGCAGTCCGCGCCCGTGACCCCGTCCAAGCCGTCTGTCCCGCTCAGCGCCCCGCTGAGCGCGCAAGCCGACAAAATATGGCCGGCGGTCAAGTCACCCATTGGTCTTGATGCAGGAATAGAGACGAGAATTGATGCGCTGCTGGCGCAAATGAACACGGCGCAGAAAGTTGGCCAGTTAATTCAGCCCGAAATCAAAAACATCTCGCCAGACGACGCGGCTAAATACAATATCGGGTCAGTCCTGAACGGCGGCGGCTCTTGGCCGACCGGTAAAGTTGACGGCCCGCTTGCCGGATGGCTGGCTTTGGCTAACCGGTTTTACGGCGCGTCGATGGATACAGGCGATGGCCGGCTCGCAATTCCTATTATCTGGGGAACGGACGCGGTGCACGGCCACAATAATGTCCAAGGCGCAACTATATTTCCGCACAATATCGGTCTGGGCGCCGCCAATAATCCGGGCTTGATGCGCGATATCGGAACGGCAACCGCCCGCGAGGTCGCTGTGACAGGCATAGACTGGGCATTTGCGCCGACAGTTGCCGTCGCCCGCGATATTCGCTGGGGCCGTAGTTATGAAAGCTATTCGAGCGATCCGAAAATCGTCGCAGAACTGTCCAAAGAAATCCTGTTGGGTCTCCAAGGTCATCCGGCGCTGGGTAACTTCCTGTCCGAGCAAAAACTCGTCGCCACTGCCAAACATTTCATCGGCGACGGAGGCACAGCCGGCGGTAAAGATCAAGGCAATACGGTTCTGTCCGAGCAAGAGCTTTTCGATATTCACGGACAAGGCTATGTCCAAACCATCGGCGCCGGCGTCCAAACCGTCATGGCCAGCTTTAACAGCTGGAACGGTAATAAACTCCACGGCAGCAAATACATGCTGACCGATGTGCTCAAAGGCAAAATGGGGTTTGACGGTTTTGTCATCGGTGATTGGAACGGCCACGAACAAATTCCGGGATGTACGAAATCATCCTGCGCGGCCGCCATCAATGCCGGCGTTGATATGATTATGGTCCCTGACGATTGGAAAGCGTTCTTGGACAATGCAGTGCGCCAGGTAAATGCCGGCGAGATTTCGCAGGCGCGCCTTGATGATGCCGTGCGGCGCATATTACGGGTCAAAATGCGCGCCGGCATGTTTGATGACGGCAAGCCGTCAACGCAAAGGCTGGCGGGTCGCGCCAAACTGATCGGACATAAAAGCCACAGGGCCGTTGCCCGTCAGGCCGTGCGTGAATCCTTGGTCCTGCTCAAGAATGACAACGCCTTGCCAATCTCCAAGCGTGCCAATGTCATCGTCGCCGGCTCCGGCGCTGACAGCCCTTCTATGCAATCCGGCGGCTGGACCCTTACATGGCAGGGCCGCGACGTCGCCGATGAAAAGTATAAAGGCTTCACTACCGTAAAAGACGGTTTTGAACAGGCGATCAGCTCCGGCACTGTCACATCTGACACGGCGACGGCGGCTGATGTCGCAGTCATCGTCTTCGGCGAAACACCCTATGCAGAAATGGAAGGGGATTTGCAAAATACTGATTTTGACCTGACAAGCTCTGCAGATTTTAAGCTTATGCAAAGCTTAAAAGCGCGCAATATTCCGGTGGTTGCGGTCTTTCTTTCCGGTCGCCCGCGCGGCGTTGATGCTGCCATTCAGGCGTCTGATGCATTTGTGGCCGCATGGCTGCCGGGCAGTGAAGGGGGCGGCCTTGCAGACGTTTTAGTTGAAGGCGATTATAACTTCAAAGGCAAGCTGCCTTTCGATTGGCCTGCAAACGGCTCGGGTCAATATAAACCGCGCGGCTATGGCCTGACTTATACCGCGGCCGCGCGCCAATAATGAAATTGGGCATAAAGACTCTCACCGGCTTGCTCGGCGCGGCTCTGCTGTGCGGGTGTAACAGCGCCGAGGGCCGCATTGAGAGCGCTCGCGCTGTCTCAGCTCCGGAGCGTCCCGGCATGACATTAGTTTGGGCTGATGAGTTTGAGGGAGACGCGCTTGATCGGACAAAATGGCAGGCGGAGACATCCTGTTGGGGCGGCGGAAATTATGAACGCCAATGCTATACGGACCGGCCGGATAACATCCAAGTCAAGGACGGTTACCTGCACCTGATTGCCAAGCCGGAATCCTTTACCGGCGAGCGCTTTTCTCAAGAGAAAACGGATCGCGGCGGGCTCACAACCCAAAGCCATACCTCCGGAAAAGTCCGCACCTATGGTCTTGCCGATTGGACTTACGGACGGTTTGAAGCGCGCATAAGGCTGCCTCAAGGGCAAAGCACGTGGCCCGCTTTCTGGATGCTGCCGGAGGAAAACGCTTACGGTAAATGGCCCCTGTCCGGCGAAATTGACATTATGGAAGCCGTCAACCTGGGCGAACCCTGCACCGATTGCGGTCCCGTCGGAATTGAAACCCGGACCGGGGCGGCCCTACATTTCGGACAGCCTTGGCCGCATAACAATGTTTTATTTAAGCGGCAGGCTCTGCCCGGCGAGCCGACAGACTTTCATATCTTCGCGGCGGAATGGGCGCCTGATCACATTCAATGGTATGTGGACGGAGACCTTGTTTACAAAGTCGACAAGGCGGATTGGCACACGGCCACCATTCCAAAGTCGGAAAACCCAAGCGCACCTTTTGACCAAGGCTTTCATCTGATTTTGAACTTGGCCGTGGGCGGAAATCTCCCCGACGGTGAAGGCCGAGGCCCTTTTGAGCCCGCATCCTTTCCTGCCGAAATGGTTATCGATTGGGTTCGAGTCTATCAAAACAACTGATTGGAATTCAGAGTTTGTACACATGCGAGTGTTGTTAATCACACTGACCTGCGCCCTAACTTCCCGCCATTTTCCCGTAGAGTTATTTGCAGGTTTTGCCCTTTAAAATAAATGGGGCCGTAAACCCGAACCGTATTCATACCTTAATAATCGAGGCCCTGCGAACTGACGGCCGTCAGCTTTGGGTAAGCTCAGATAATTACTTTGACGTCATAGGATTGTCCCGGTTTTATGTCCGTGAGCAGAGGCGTTTTTTGCTGCTTGCCATTAACACTCACCTGCGGATCCGCGCCGCGCGTCACGGTTAGGTTGATTTCGCTTCCACGAAACAGACGTTTTGCCGATAGGGCAGGCCAAGTCGACGGCAGTTTGGGCCGGATAAGTAGTCCGTCAGGATGGCCTCGTAATCCGATGAGTTCTTCGATGACGCAGCGATAATACCAACTCACCGTACCCGTATTAAACATGTGGCTCGAGCGGCCTGCTTCGTCGGGAAACTGATGATAAGCACCCCGATAGTAATTGGGAAGAAAGATAGGTAATTGCCCGCGCCGCAGAATATCTGCTTGGTCGTCTTGAGGAAGCATGGCGCGCAAATGTTTAAACGCAAGGTCAAAATGCTCTGTTTGATAAAGGCTGTATATGTAAAAGACAGCGGCGTGATTATAGACGGATCCGTTTTCAGCCGATCCCGGAAATTTTTGGGTGACTCGCCCAATATGCTCATGCATTTTTGTATAAGCCGGCGCGAGCATGGTTGCCCCGTAGGGCGTTGCCAGGTGCTGCTCGACGGAGGCAATAATTTCATCACTCTGTTCGGGGCTGACAATGCCGCTCATCAGAGCCCAGCTTTGAGGGTTGAGAAAAATACGGCCTTCACTATCGCTGTTTTGCCCGAACTTCTGATTGTTATCTGAAATTCCCCGAATAAACCATTGTCCGTCCCACAAATGGTCTTGAGATGCTGCGGCAATATCAAGGAAGGCCGTTTTAATGTTGCCGGGCGATTTGCGTCCCGCGCGCGTTAATATCTGACTCCAAATTTTAAGGGCGTGCGCTGTCGCTATTGTCAGCCAGCCTGAAACGCCTTTGCCCTCAGGCCCCACCATATTCATCGGATCACACCAGTCCCCTTGAGCAATGTAACTCAAGCCGCGATTGTCGCGATTGCCGATAAGCCATGTCATGGCCGCATTGATGCGGTCAGTAACGCTTTGACCGGCTACGACTTTATCCAAAATTTTGTAATCATTTGTTTCATCCAGATACGACTCTAAACAAATGGGCAGCCATATGTTGTGGTCATTATGGGGGATGGTGTTGATGTAATTAAACTTTGCATCTGGATGTAGCAATATTCCATCAGGAAGAGACCCGTCATCATTTTGTTGTGATAAGGTTCGTAGGATGGCCTGCTTCATTTTTTCGGGGGCCAGGTAGCTCATCCCCATATTATCTTGAAGATAGTTTCGTGTTTGCGGATCTTGCGTAAGGCGATTGATTTCCCCGTGCATGAGCAGTTGGCGCGGCAGCCAAGAATTGACAAAATTATTGAAGTCTTTATCCGGCGTTTCGATTTGTAATACGTCTCTGCAGGCCTGCAGTTTATTATCGCGTGTTTTCTGCGGGCTCTTATTTTCTGCTTTGCCGAAGTAAGCCTGCTTTATTCTTGAAATTTCCTTTTTATCAAAGGCCGGGCCAAACAAGAAATCAAAATCCTTTGTGTCGGCTATGCCCAAATCCAAATCATAAGACAGGGCGGCAATGGGGGTTTCGTAATTGGCCGGTCGATTTGAAAACCCTGTTTCTAGGCTTTCAGGTTTATGAATACCTCCGCGCCCCTCAAAGCGGGCTCGGCTGACCTCCCAATGATCAGGCGCAGTTCTCGCCAGAAGAAATGTCTTATCCCGGCAGGCTTTGATGCGATCGTAATCTTCCAGCTTTTGATAAGGCGTAACGCAGTCTGCAACGATACCTTGAAGGTCAGCATCATAGGCTGCTGACTGGTTCATCCAACTCATAAAGCCAACTGAGAAGCACGGAACAAATTTTATACGGCGTTGACGCCCCGATGCATTGGTGAGTTTCACCGACCAGAGTTCAACGATATCCTCTTCAGCCGGCGTTAAAGTAATCTCAAATTTTAAACCCTCGAACGTAACATCCCAACGAATATCGGTTTGCCCCGAGGAAAAGACGAATTTTTCGGGCCTAGCTTTAACAGGTTCATAGGGGGCAGAATAAAGAGCGCCCGTATCCAAGTCTTTAATATAGAAAAATCGGCCGGGATGGTGCGCATAGTAAGGCATTTCAGGCTGGAAGAAAGTCGTCGCTTCTATGTTAGGCGCATAGGAGTATTTAGCAGGCTCCGGAGACAGATATTTGGACCTGACAAACCCGCCCGCGCTGACTTGTAACAGGACTTTTGACGACCACAGAAAAGATGACGCCAAAGGCAATTTTGTCGGAGAGTATAAATTGTACCGCAGTCCGGAGTCATCAGGGGCATAAATATCCTTCGCCCCCTTTAATGGATATGTCATTGCGGTGCGTCTCCATTATGCCGATTTTTGAGATCGATTTGAATACTGTCCAAGCGAGTTTGATCTAACTTGTAGAAAATCAGCACGGCTGCGGTCAAAAATGCCAATATTCCCGGAATTAGCGTTTTCATATAGACGATACCGCTGACAGAGGCATCGCCCTGAATCTTATTGGCTTGGTAACCCAAACTTGCAAGCATTCCCAATAGGGCCGCGGACCCAATAGTGCTGCCCAGTTTTTGAGAACATGTCGTTGCCGAAAAGGTCATGCCTGTAGCCCGGCGTCCGGTTTTCCATTCATTGAAATCTGCCACATCGGCATACATTCCCCATGTGATAGGCGGTTTAAACCCTAAGGCAATGCTGATGAGGAAGTTAAGCGTGAAAATATAATATATCTCGATTGGGGTTTTACCGCTGTCTGTAATCGTCCCATCCGGATTTTTCTGCTTTACGCTGATTGTTTTGTTCAGGTGATCTTGCGCTTTCAGGCTTGGACCTGTTTCGGCCATTGGAACACGTGTTTTAAAAATCCAAATTGTTTTTTCATGAGATTCCCACGTAAGCTTCCCTTCAACCGGTGCGTTCAGCAAATCTTGGGCTTGAATGGTTTGAGCTGTCTCTGCATCTATTCGGATAATGCCCGATTGGTCAGGCTTGGGGAGCGCCGTAAAAATAAGGCTTAAAGTGCCAACAATCAAAAGCGTTGCCATGAGCAGCTTTTTCTTGTCAATAAACCGCGTGACGTAACCCGCCAAGACGGCGCCGATCATCAGCCCCAGAAATTGCAGGCCGATATAAGCCCCTAATAAATCCAGCCGTACCAGATAATATTTGAAATAATAGGCGGCGGAACTGCCGCGCAGGGTCATGATGACCATAAAAAACATAGCCAAAATGAAAAGCACCAGCCAAGGCATGCAAACAAATAAGGTTTTCAAATCTTGAAGGGGGCTCGCTGATTTTTGGGATTTGGGAGGCTCAACACGTTCCTTGGTTGTGAAAAATGTTACAAGGAACAGACAGGAGGCTATGACGGAATAGATAACCATAGTCATTTGCCAACCTTTGGCGCTGTTGGGGTCACCGCCGCCAAAAAAAGCTGCAATATCAGGGGTCGCCGTGCCTACGATGATACTGCTCAAATAAGCAAAAAAGAAACGCGTGCTGTTAATTTTGTTACGTTCTCTGCCATCGGCTGACAACACGCCCGAGAGTGAAGAATAAGGTATGTTCAGAAATGTGTAGCATAACATCAGTAATGCATATGTGCCGTAGGCCCAAATTAACTTGCCGGTTTCACCAAGGTCAGGTGTGGTCATCGTCAGTATGCCGGCAGCCATCATCGGAACTGCGCCAATCAAAAGAAAGGGACGAAACTTTCCCCACCGGGTTTTGGTCCGATCGGCTAAAGCGCCGATAGCAGGGTCAGTAAAGGCGTCCATGATTTTGGTAACCGTCACCATAGTTGCGGCGGCGGCGGCGCTTATTCCGAAAATATCAGTGTAGAAAAAAACCAGATACGAGCCGATAATAGCCCAATAAAAGTTAAACCCTGCGTCCCCAAGCCCGTAGCCGATGCGTTCGCGTAAACTGAGTTTGGCGAGTCTGTCGTTTTCTGAATAATGTGTGTCCATGCTCGCTTTTGAAATGCCACACTTAACTTGTCAATTCCTGTCCTTGCCCGCTTAGACCTAAGCGGAAAGGCGACGGTATTGTAAAAAGAGGTGTTGAGTGTGAGTTTTCCGGCCGCTTGCACTTGTCCCTTTATGCCCCGGTGTGGTCTGGAATCTCGGGTAACAAATGGCAGGCCGCCGGCTTGATGTGGCCTCATATGGTTGTATTCTTTACGCCACATCGTGATAACAGTCCGGGCCGGCAGGACACCGGTAAAGGATGTCACCTTTGAAATTTTATGAGCCAAGGTGCCGCCCGGCCCTGAATACGGAGCAAAGCCGCAAACTCGCCTTGGCTCAATTTGTAAAGATTAATGCGTTCGCAGACCGCAATCCGGCTTAACCCAATTAACGAAAGCATAGCCTTCGGTTGGACACCTAATTGCCAAATATCCGCATTGATTTTGCAGGCCAAGGCGTTGCTTAATCCGGAATGGTTGGGCGGACTTTGTGAGCGATAGTTTTAAGAATCATATTTATGAGGATTCGACTTACCGGATTTTTTAACCGGTTAGCTTGTACTTTGTGCGTTCGATTTTCTTTTGAATATGCACCGCAGCATTTATTTGATGGGAGTGTCCGCAAAACAGATTTAGCCATTCATCCATCACGTTCACAGGCATTGGTTTTGCGATTCCGTAACCCTGAACAACGTGACACCCAAACTCAAACAATGTGTCCAGTTCATTTTTCGTCTCTGCACCCTCGGCTATGACCTCCACACCCATGGTTAGTGTCATATCTACAATGGCTTTAACAATGGCCGCCTTGTTTTGATCTAAATTTATACCTTTAATAAAACTGCGATCAATTTTTATTCGGTCAATTTCTTCAGCGTTTAACTGCTGCAAGCTGGCATAACCGGTTCCAAAATCGTCCAGCTCAACATAGACACCGGCCTGCCTCAGATGTCTCAATCGCTTAACAAGATCAAACCTTTCGTCATCAATTATGACCGTTTCGAGAATCTCTACAGACAATTTTTCCGCAGAGAGATTGTGCTTTTCTGCGGTACTTAACAGCCAATCCACCAGGCCCTCTTCAGCCAGTTCCACAGCTGATAAATTCAGAGCCAGACGTCCAAATTCAATCTTATTGGCCTGCCAATCCGCCGCGCTAATAATGGCTTTTTCAATAATTTGTTTGCCAAGCGAGACCATGAGACCCGCGCGTTCCGCAACAGGCAAGAAAACATCAGGGGGGATTAACCCGCGGTCTTCATGCTTCCACCGTGCGAGCACTTCGACGCCGCTGATGTTTCCGGTGGCAATATCGACTTGCGGCTGAAAAAATGGCACAAACTGCTGCTTTTCAAGGGCAATCACCATTTCAGCTTCCAGCGTTTTTTGCCAGTTAAGCGCTTGTCTCATCGGTTTTTTAAAGAACTGAATACAACCGCGACCGTCTGCTTTTGCTTTGTATAACGCCAAATCCGCATTGACTATCAACTCATTACTGTCACACCCGGAATTAGGATAGTGCGAAACTCCAATTGATGCACTGGTTTGCAATGTGATGCCTTCAAAGTTTAAAGGCTGCATCAATGCACTCAGCAAGCCTGTAATCTCGGACTCAATATCTTTAGGTGAGCGGCAGTCGGTAGATATTAAAAGAAATTCGTCCCCGCCCACTCGTGCAATCATTTTATCCCCGTTGATCCATTCTTTCATTCGAAGAGACATTTGTACCAACATAAAATCACCGGCAGAGTGGCCGTATGTGTCATTGATTTTTTTAAAATTGTCGAGGTCAATATGGGCTACCGCAATTGTGTTGTTTGTCGCATCCGCTTTCTGTATTTCTTCTTCCAAATATTTAGAAATGAAGAGACGGTTTGGCAAACCCGTAAGCGGATCGTGCAGGGCGGCATTCTCTAATTTTTTGTTGGCTGCGACAACGTCTTGAACGGCTGAATTCAGCTCTCGTGTGCGTTGTATGACGCGCGCTTCCAGCGTCGCAACATTTTGATGTATTTGCTTCGCCATATACTTAAATCCGCGAGCCAAAGACCCCATTTCGTCATCTCGGTCTTCCCCGGGGACGAATGACAGATTTTGTCGTTCGTTGTATTTTCTCACGGTTTGTTCCAAGGACCTGATTGGCAAAACGACTGTGCTGATTGTAATTAGCAAAACACCGAAAAATAATACGCAAAACACAATCATCCTAGCCGTTGATTTCCAGGCGATATGCATCAATTTTTTTCCTATTTGGGTACGCGAATACACAATCGTTAAAGTTCCTGTTTTGTCTATGTTTCGGTTATAGGCTGCTTCAATATTCCGAGATATTTCCAGTGGATTGCCCCCCGCCACATCATGATTAACGTGATGCGTCAAAATTATGTCTGCCGGATCTGTAACTTTCACCGAGATAACATTTGGAGTAAGGGAGATTGATTTCGCCATTCCGTCTAAGGATTCAATATCAAGATCCCAGATTGGCATAATCATGGCTTCAGCGGATGAAGATAAATGTGAATTGACTTCAGCTTTAAAGTCAGCATTCAAGGTCTTGCTGGCATAAAGCCAAGACAGCAATGCCTCAATCAAGAGTATGCTGATAATCGCAATAAGCCCTGCCAAAGCGGGTTTTGTTCCTATTCTTTGCGTCCATTGAGACATTATTTCGCTCCATCTGCGAGAGGGCTTGCCTCAAAATTCTTCTTGAATTGGTCTATGGAAATATCTGCATAGTCTTCTTTATTAAGAAGCAAGGCAGATAGTCCTGTGGCATAGTCGACTTCTGTTTCGCGAATTGCGGTCAGAAAATTGCTATGGTCGTAAACAGTCTCGGGAGTCAGGGAGGTAAGCTTAGATTTTAACGAGGTTGTCCCACTTGTTTGCAGAAAGTCCCGGCCTTCATGATAGGCTTTAAGGATTTTGAGTGCATAGGCGACTTCAAAGTCATGACCGCCCATAGAGGCGCTCAGCTCGCCTTTTTGCAAGGCTCGGATAGCCGGCGGTGTCCAATCAAAGCCTCCGATTGCAGGCATGTGTTTAAAGGCGCGGGCCTCTTCCAATACACCTAAAGCCATGTCATCATTCGCTGCCCAAACTACGTCCGGTTCGCCATAGCGTGAAACCAATAATCTGTATTTTTGGGCCGCGACATGAGGAACCCAGCGTGCAGAAACGACTTGAAGTAACTCTGCATCCTCGTGCATCGCGATTGCGCGTTTTAAGCCTTCAACTCTCAGTGCAGATGCGGGCGTTGCATTCGTGCCCGAAATTCCAATTACTTTTATTTTGCCGGTCTCGCCGTTTGCTTGCTTGTTCTCACGGGCTTTTTCAATGAGAATACGGGCTAATTCAAATCCGGCCTGCTCATCATCGGGGATGATTTCGCCAATCCAATTTGTTAAATCTTCCCTTGGCTCCCCCAGAACTTGGCGGTCTTTTTTGGACAATGGGGAGTTAATCATAAATGCCTTAATTCCCATTTCCTCACATAATTGAAGAATGCCGGGGGCAATCTCAATTTGATTGGCGAACAATAAGTAGTCGGGCCGGCGCTCATTGTGGATGTAGTTTACAAGAACTTTCGGAATTTCGCTTCTGTCATCGCCTGTGAGTAAGTGCTTGAAATCTATATTCAGCGACGTCGCCGCGTTGTTAGCGTAACTGTCAATTCCTTGGAACCATGGCGAGTCTTCCAATTTATCTGTGGCCTGAATTAACACAACAAATGGTCGCTCCATTGTGGGCGCCGAATTTAAGCGGGTTGCTGAAGTCTGTTCACTCGCGTGGGAGAATTGGCCAATTTGCAATAAAGTTATTCCAACGCATATGGCGCGGAATAATAGAAAAAACATTCGTGCGCTTTTCATTCTAAATCCTGAAAAATTTGCTTCAAGACCTCATTACGAACCTATAGTTGCAAACCTGTTCAAAAGTATGGTTAAAATTCTATTTTTAGGTGTATTATTTGAAAATTATCGTAATGTGCCGAGCAAGGAATTCGGGGTCTAAACACCCAAAAAAATCGGACGCCTTAAAATTTGAGTTAATCGCAACCTTTCTCCGGATCCCGCGACCAAAGATCGGTGTCGAGCCGTGTAGATATACCCCGCTTACGTCTGCTGAACGGTTACAATGTATTGAATAT
>CALLVD010000007.1 GCA_938010385.1 uncultured Robiginitomaculum sp. | reverse complement strand
ACTATCATTCCGACTTTGAATTCTGCCGGCGCGCTGTCTGCGCTTTTGCGGGCGGTGGCGTGCGTGTCGGATGAGGTGATTGTGTCCGATGGCGGGTCTTCGGATGGGACGTTGCGGGCGGCTGTGGCGGGCGGGGCGCGGCTTTGTGTGGGCGGGGCCGGGCGCGGGCGGCAGCTGGCGCGGGCGGAGCGGTTTTGCGCAGCGCAGGGCGAGGATGACTGGCTTTTATTTTTGCATGCTGATTCTGTTTTGCCGCACGGCTTTGAGCAGGCTGTGCGCGCGCATATAACGGCCGAGCCTGACCGCGCCGGCTATTTTCGTTTTGCGCTTGATGATGACGGGGCGTGGCCGCGCGCGGTTGAGGATTTGGTCAAGGACCGGTGTTGGTGGTTTGCTCTGCCTTACGGGGATCAGGGCTTGCTGGTGCGGCGCGGCGTGTTTCGCGCGGCCGGGGGCTATCCGGAATGGCCGCTGTTTGAGGATGTGAAGCTGGTGCGCCGTTTGGGCCGGCGGCGGCTTAAGCTGATTGATGCGCCGATTATCACCAGCGCGTCCAAGTATAAGCGTGACGGCTATAAAGCGCGCACGTTTAAAAATCTCGGCCTGCTGCTGCGGTTTTTAATCACCGGCAAGCCGGACGGCCTCTCGGAGCGTTACCGATGATCGCGCGGCCACTGCTGATTGTGTTTACCAAGGCGCCGTATTTGGGGCAGGCGAAATCGCGTCTGGCGGCCGGGGTCGGGAAGGTGCACGCAAACCGGCTTTACCGCGCCATGATTCGCCGGGTGCTGCGCCGGGTGCGCGACCCGCGCTGGGATACGCTATTGTATGTGACGCCGGACCGCGATGCGGCGCGCCTGTTTGGCGGGGTGTGGCCGGCGGATATGCCCAGAATGCTGCAGGGACGCGGAAGCCTGTCGCCGCGTCTGGCCCGCGCTTTTGCGGCCGGCCGGCCGATTGCGGTGATTGGCACGGATTGTCCGCAAGTGCGCGCGCGGGATATTGCCGCCGGGTTTAAGGGGCTGCGCGGCGCGCCTTGCGTGTTCGGGCCGGCCGATGATGGCGGGTTCTGGCTGATGGCCATGCACGGGCCTGTGCCGGCCGGCGTGTTTGACGGTGTGGCGTGGTCGACGGGCACGACGCTGTCTGATGTAGAGCGAAACATCTCCGGCCGCGCATTACGGCTGCGCACGCTGATTGATGTGGACGATATAGACGCTCTGCGCGCTGTTCGGGCCGCAAAATCTTGACAGAAGGCCGCAACGCAATCGCGCTTTAGCCGTTGACCGACAGGCGCAAGCCTTTACTTTGCGCCCCAGATTATAAGGAGATGTCCATGTCCGAATGGAACGATACGCGGCCCATGTCGCCGCATTTGCAAATCTGGCGTTGGCATCCGGCCATGGCGTCATCCATTTTGCACCGCGCGAGCGCGATTATTTGTTATATCGGCCTTATCAAAGTGTCGCTGGCCCTGCTCGCTCTGGCGCTGACCGGTAAGCTGCCGATGGAGGGGCTGATTTTCTCCTCGCTCGGCGCGATTGGCCTGTTTGTGTTCCTGTTTGCGTTTATCTTCATGGCGCTGGCGCAGCTGCGCCACGCGGTCTGGGATAAGGGCGCAATGATGAAGCCGGAGCTGAACAACACCCTCTCATATGTGATGATAGCGGGCAGCCTTATCGCGGCGGCCGTGTTGACATTTTTAGCGGCAGGAGCAGCGTAATGGCGGGCAAAGGCACAACGCATCACAAAGTTCATAACCTCACAGGATGGGGCCTGATTATCGGCTTGCCGTTTGCCGCTTGCAGCGCCTTGAGCGCCATTAGCGGCGGCTCGGACGGCTTTACGGCCTGGCTGTCATCGCCGGCCGGCGCGCTTGGGTTTTTAGCCTTTGTCACCGCCGCCGTTTGGTATGTGAAATTGGAATTTGACGAAGTCGTTATGGATTACTTCCAAGGCGGCACGCGGCGCTTTGGCCTGACGGCGAACCGTCTGGTCGCTTTGGCCGTATGGATATTAATCGGCTTTGCGGTCATTAAACTTGCGTTTTTAGGATAAATTGATGGCTTTGAAAAAAGACTATACATGGACGGACCACGAATTTGATGTGGTCGTTGTCGGCGCCGGCGGCTCCGGCCTTCGCGCGACGCTGGGCGCGTCCCAAGCGGGGCTGAAAACAGCTTGCATTACCAAGGTCTTCCCAACGCGCTCCCACACCGTCGCGGCCCAAGGCGGCATTGCGGCGTCTCTGGGCAATATGGGTCCGGACAGCTGGCAATGGCATATGTACGACACAGTCAAAGGCTCTGACTGGCTCGGCGACCAAGACTCGATTGAGTATCTGTGCCGCGAAGCGCCCAAAGCCGTTTACGAGCTTGAGCATTGGGGCATGCCGTTCTCGCGTAATGAAGAGGGCAAGATTTATCAGCGCCCGTTTGGCGGCCACACAACAGAAATGGGTAACGGCCCGCCCGTGCAGCGCACTTGCGCCGCCGCTGACCGGACCGGCCATGCCATGCTGCATACGCTCTACGGTCAATCTCTGAAAAATGACGCGAACTTCTTTATTGAATATTTCGTGATGGATTTAATCATGGTCGACGGCGAGTGCCGCGGCGTGACGGCGTGGAAGCTGGACGACGGCACGCTGCACCGGTTTAACGCACAGAAAGTCATTCTGGCGACCGGCGGCTGCGGACGGATTTTCTTCTCCGCGACATCGGCTCATACGTGCACGGGCGATGGCAATGCCATGGTGCTGCGCGCCGGCTTGCCGCTGCAGGATATGGAGTTTATTCAGTTCCACCCGACCGGCATTTACGGCGCAGGCTGCCTGATTACTGAGGGCGCGCGCGGCGAAGGCGGCTACCTCACTAATGCCGAAGGCGAGCGCTTTATGGAGCGTTATGCGCCATCCGTAAAAGACCTCGCCCCGCGTGATATGGTGTCGCGCGCCATGACCATGGAAATCCGCGAAGGCCGCGGCGTGGGTAAAAACAAAGACCACATCTTCCTGCATTTGGACCATTTGGACCCGGCCGTTCTGGCATCCCGCCTGCCGGGCATTTCGGAAACAGCCAAGGTCTTCTCCGGCGTTGACGTAACCAAAGAACCAATCCCGGTCCTGCCGACCTGCCACTATAATATGGGCGGCATTCAAACCAATTATCACGGCGAAGTCGTCACCCTGAAAGACGGCAATCCGGATGCAGTTGTGCCCGGCTTAATGGCTGTCGGCGAAGCAGCTTGCGTTTCCGTTCACGGCTCTAATCGCCTTGGCTCTAACAGCTTGATCGATTTGGTCGTGTTCGGGCGCGCCGCCGGCCTGCGCTGTAAGGAAACCGTTGTTCCCGGTAAAAAACTGCCGCCCCTGCCGGCCGACGCCGGGCAAAACAGCCTGGAGCGTTTGGACCATTATCGCCATGCCAAAGGCGGCACAAAAACGGCTGATATTCGCTTAAACCTGCAACGCACTATGCAAGAGCATTGCGCGGTCTTCCGTACCGAAGAAAGCATGGCGGAAGGCATGGATAAAGTCGCCGGCGTGTTTGCAAGCATGGCTGATATTTCCGTCACCGATCAAACGATGATTTGGAATACCGACCTGATGGAAACGCTCGAGCTTGATAATCTTATCGGCCAAGCGGTCGTCACTATGGCGTCTGCGGCTAACCGCAAAGAATCCCGCGGCGCCCACGCCCATGAGGACTATCCGGACCGTCTGGATGATACATGGATGAAGCATACTTTGGCGTGGTTTGACGGTAAAACCGGAAAAGCCAATATCGATTACCGACCGGTCCACACCTACACCATGACCGACGGCATTGAGTATATCGAGCCGAAAAAGCGGGTTTATTAAGCGCCGTCGCGTTTCAGACAATTTAAAAAACCGCCGTGAGCCATCACGGCGGTTTTTTCTTGCGCGGTATTTGAATGCCGCTAGGCTGAAATCTTCACAAGGAGAAACGCCATGCCTAAACTTACCGGAAATTGCCTTTGCGGCGCTGTCAGTTTTGAGGCGAACGGGGACATTCAGATGCAGGGTAATTGTCACTGCACGGATTGCCAACAAATCTCGGGCTCAAACTTTGCCACGCTTTTGTTTGTGAAAGATAAGGATTTAAAAATAACCGGGGAAACCAAACGGTTTGAGCACAGCGTCGACAGCGGCAATACGCTGACTAAAGATTTTTGCCCGACCTGCGGGTCGCAAATGTTCGGCGGTAATATCGGCCGTCCGGGCATGACGGCGCTAAAGGCCGGCAGCATTAATGAAAAAGACCTCATCGCCCCGCAGTTTAATGTCTATGTCAGCTCTAAAACGCCCTGCACAATTTTAGACGAATCTATTCCGGCCTTCGATAAAATGCCGGGTTAGGGGGCAGGGCGACGCGGTTTAATTCTGCCGCCGCCCTATCATGCTTTAGCCAAAAAAAACCGCCCGTTTTAAGGGGCGGCTGAGTTAAGAGGCCCGGATGGTAATGCGGGCGATGGTAAATCTGTTTAAAGCGCCTTTAGGCCGCCTCGTCGCGCGGCGCATGGGTTTGCGGTTTGCACCGTCTGTCGGGCATGATGAGGATATTATCATCAGACAGGGTAATGACCGTCTGCCCGGCGGTAATGGCTTTTAAAATTTCAGTGTTTGAAACAAACGGGCCAAGAGCGAGCAAGAGCTCCCATTGGGCCTGCTTGTTTTGCACCGTCGCGAAGGCTGCCGCTTGGTTCATGTTTAAAATGCCGGAATTAAAGGCGGCCAAAAGTTTGTGGTTCAGGCTGCGAAGGGAGAGCGCTTGGGATATGATAATATCTGAACAGGCGAATTTCAGTCTTATTGCGGCATTATCCAAACCGCTGCCGGCGGCCAGTATAATGTTATGAACCAGTTCTTGCTCACGCATCAGGGCCGGCGCGGCCGCCTTGTGACGGCGGTTTTCATTATCTGCGACGATCGTGCAGGGAATTTTATTGAGTGAGCGCGGCAGCAAGTCATGGCGGGCCAAAAACTGTATGGCCAAAAAGCGCTTCTTGCCGTCAACAATGACATAGCGGTCTTGCGCTTGCATGACTGTCAGCGGATTTAAAAGCCCTGTCGACACGATATGCCGGGCCAGATCCTTTATGTCCTGCGAGATTGCGTCCGAAGCCTGCGCACCTGTTTTTACAAAAAGCAGTTCCGGAGAAAGCCTGATATGGGTCATGTTGTTACCTTTGCATTGTTTTGCATCGCTTAACTGTGTCTACCCTGCCAAGTATGAACGGTTTTGATGCAGGCGACGGCCGAAACGCAATTTTTGCGCGGGCCGGCGTTAATAAAGCTGTTAAAAAAGGGTAAACACACCCCGTTTTATGGGCGGGACCGGATGAAATTATCTTAACACTTATGGTTAACACGGATTTACTTTTTTGTTTTCCGGCGACGGCTTATCGGTCTCTATTTTGTCAAAAATGCAAGTTTTCTCTAACGCCGGCACTGTTTTCGTGCTTTGTTGCGAGGCAGGGCACGCCATATTACAGGTTTAACAGGAGACGGTATGCAGGCCTCTAACTGGAATTCTCTTTTAAAACTTCTGGGCTTAATCGTGATGGTCGACGGCAAGGTTTATCATGAAGAGGTGGATGCGTTCACAATGGCAGCGATAAAACTGCAAAAAACGCTAAACCCGGATATGTTCCTGTCGCAAATGATGATTATTGATTGGTTTAAAAATCATCGTGACAGCTTAAAGGCGATTGTCGACAGTTTGGAATATGACAGTCATTTGATTGAGATTATCAAGCCTATTCGCGGACTGCCCCAAAAAAAGCAGGTCTTAAATGCCATGATTTCGATCGCTGAATCTGACAGTTTTTATCACTCCAAAGAACACATGATCATTAACAAGGCCGCGCGCTATTGGAATGTCTCGGTATCAGAACTTAAATTGGATCCGAGCCGGATACGATGATTGATCGCCGCATTATGCAGGTTGACGGCAAGACTGCATTAACCGGGGATTCATTTCGTTTAATGATTATGGGCCTATGACAGAAATCAATATTAATCACGTAAAATTCACGGCTTGGCCTGCGCGTAAAACCGCCGATCCGCGCCAAGCCGGCGATGCGCAGTTTTTGCATGGACTGACCGAGATTGTGGGCAGCGAAGGCCCGATGCAGGCGCTGAGTTTATTTCAAACTTATGCCAAAGCCGCTGATCTGATGAAGATTGCTGCGCCGGTGCGTAAACGCTTTGAACGCGCTTTACTGGCGGGGGAAAAGGGCGGGCAGGTGATGATTACGCGCGAAAATGATCCTGAAGCCAAGGATATTGATGACAGCGTGTGCTGGATTGTTCGCTTGCCTGACATGCCCGAAGTCATTGTGCGCGATTTGGGTAATCGCGGCTTTGCTGATATCCCCATGCGCGAGCTGGCCGCCGTCGTTTTAGAAATCCGCGCCGCAGATGACTTGATGGGCCGCGACGACATCTACCGCGCTGTGCTGGCCCATTACGGGCTGAAAAAGGTTACGGCCTTGGTAAAGCGCCGCCTTGATACAGTCTTGGCGGATTATTTTTAAAGGCTGTATTTTCTGTTTTGTTAAATTTGCCGACCGGCCTACGCTTTCAAAGCATTATCCGGAGGACAATAAAATATGACGCAGCGTTTAGACAGACGATTTATTTTGGCAGGCTTACTCAGCACGCCTTTGGCCGCTTGCGAGACGATAGACCCGCAAATTCTGGACGATATTTTGGGCAGCACCGGAAGTGGTTTCGGTCTGACGCAAGCGGACGCGGCTAACGGTATTCGCGCGGCGCTGGATAAAGGCATCGGTACGGCGGTTTCACGGGTCGGCGTTCTGGGTGGCTATCTGAATGACGGTCAAATCCGAATTCCGCTGCCAAGTGATTTGCAGCGTGTGCAAAATGTTTTGAATCAAGTCGGGGCCGGCGCGCTTTTAAACGATTTGGAAACGGCCCTGAACCGGGGGGCGGAAACGGCCGCCCCTTATGCCAAGTCGATTTTCCTCGACGTGATTTCAGGCCTGACGATTACGGACGCCATTAATATTGTCCGCGGCCCGTCCAATGCCGCCACGCAATATCTGTCTGACAGAACCATGCCGAAACTGGTCAGCCTGTTTGCGCCGATTATGACAGACGCGCTGCAAAATACCGGCGCGTTGCAGTTGTTTGATCAAATGGCCGGCAATTTACGCAATGTCCCGTTCGCGCCGCAGCTCGGCGCCGATGCCAAGACAGGCCTGATAGAGCACGGCGTTACCAAGGGCTTGGGCGGCCTGTTTTACTATATCGGGCAGCAGGAAGCCGCCATCCGCGCCAACCCGGCGGAGCGCACAAGCGAAATCCTGCGCCGCGTGTTTGGCTAGACCGGCTCGAAATATTGAAAAAGCCCCGCTTTGCCGGGGCTTTTTTTTTTGTGCCCCAAAGCGGGAAAAGGGGGCTTATTTCACTTTTTTGAAAAAAGTTTGAGAAAATTTATACTCGTATAAAATATTTATTACTTCAACTCTACGCCGTTTTTGTGAGTTTACTTTGTGTAACTTCGCTACAGTAACACTGTATTAATGAGCTTTAAATCCAATATAAACACAAATTTACTTGGTTTAACTGCGATAAATGACTGTTAAGCTTTACAGCTGTTAACCTTATGTCAATCCGCGCAAGTAAAAGTCATTTTGTCGGCGGGGAAACGCGGCGGCGACGCAAACCGGAAAACCGGAGGCGTTAGGTGAACGGTAGATTTGAAGGAGGCAATTATGGCCTTTACAGACATAGAAGTCGCACAAACAGAACAGGCGGTTATCGAGCAAGCCACTCATGAGGACCTGTTTAAGCTGGGCCTGATGTATTCAACAGATGTTGAAGACCGCGGCCCTGACTTTGTTCAGGCGCACAAATGGTTCAATCTGGCGGCGATGATGGGCAGTGTTCCTGCCAAGGCTTATCGGGCTGAGATCACGCTGGAAATGAGCCGCGAAGATTTGTCCCTGGCACAAAAAGCGGCCCGCGGATGGCTCCTTGAGCAAAAGTCTGAATCCAAAACATTTGCTGCATAAAAAAACGCGCCTCTAAGGGCGCGCTTTTGTATGGGGTTGAGGGCGGGGCCGCTATTGGCGGGTTTCGCCCAAATTATAAGACAGGTTCAGACCGACCGGCAGAGCGTCACGCACATATTGTTGCATAAACAGGCCGACCTCTGCGATATCGCTGCGCGGTACGAAGACAATATCGCCGCGGCGCAGCTGAACATTATCGGCAAGGCTGAGCGGGTTATGCAAGCCGTCGCGAAAATCGATGGTGCGGGCCATAAAGGCACCGGTTGGCGCGCGGCGCATCACAACGACTTGTCGTAATCGGGCCGAATTGGCAAAACCGCCGGCCATCATCACAGCTTCCGTTACGCCGAGCGGCCCGGGCAGGGTGTAAGTGCCTTGCGCGCCGACTTGGCCGCCGACGAAGATTTGCTGCGGGCCGTAAGCGCGCGGCGTCACCGCAACGCGCGGATCGACTAATTGCTTGGCCAGTTCAGCCGAAATCGCTGTTTGCAAAGCTTTCATTGATTTACCGGCCGCCATAATCGGCTGCGTCATCGGCATAACAACACGGCCATCGGGGCCGATTGTTAAGGTGCGCGACAACTCCGGCGCGCTGCCGACGACAATGTCAACCTGATCGCCGGGGTAAAGCGCATAGTCAGACTCGCTGTCTTCCCAGCGTAAAAACTGATCCATCGGGTGCGGCGGACGCGGCGCATATTGATATTGCGGCAGGCGCGCGCCGTTCAGGCGGTCGCGATAGCCGGCGTATAAATACTTATCGTCACCGCGATTAAGCAGTTTATCAAGAAAGTTTGATTTCTTATGAGGGTGATTATGACGGGTTTGCCGGCTGTAACGTCCTGTGGCCGGCTTGGCCGGGCGGCCCCCCGCGCGAACAGGCGCCGCATAGCGGCCGGTCGCCGCCGGCATAGCGGCGCGCTGCATAACAGGCCCGCGCATCATAACCGGCGCCCCGCGCGGGGCGATTAGAGGGCCTTGCGGCGCGAGGCGATACGTCTTCGGACCTTGCAATTGCGGGGCAATATAAGGCGTCGCCTGCATTTGAGTCGATGCGTAGTGATTCGGTCCGGCCTGCATTCCGGGGGCAAAATGCTGCGCATTGGCACTGATTGGCAGGGTCAAACCGGCCAGTAGCAGCAGGCAGAACGGTGTTTTAGCGGGTTTCATCATCCGAATGAGCCTATTTCATGATATTTCTTAACTTTCTGAACAATTAACAAAAATGGATAAGGAAATATTAAATTTTAGGCGGTCATGTGCATTAACCATAAATTGCACCTGATGCGTGAGGCCCGTTCTTACGCTTCTTTGCAGAACGGAAATGACTGTCTATGACCTATGCGACATCGCCCATGAATAACACGCCCGGCGGCGGCTTTAACGGAAGCGGCGGAGGCTTTAGCTTCCAAGCATTTGTACGCGCCTTTATTAAGCGTATTCCGATGATGCTGATTATCTTTGTATTGCTTGCCTGCATTGGCTGGTTTGCCGGCGGTACACTCAAGCGGACATATTCTGCCGAGGGACGCTTGCTGGTGACAATCGGTGATGAATATGTCTTCCAATCGCTGGGGGGCGGACCGAACAGCAATACGGGCCTGACCATCACGCCGGACTCAATCGTGCTGACGGAAATCGGTATTATGACCAATCCGGAGCTGATTGACCGCGTTATGGGCGATATCGGCATGGACAAACTGTTTCCGGAAGATTTTGCCAAATTTGATCGCGCGAACCAAGCACGCAACGTTACGCTTGCCCGTGAATTACAGGCGCAGATGATCAAAAAATTCCAAAATTCATTCCATGTGGCCGCGAAACCGAAATCCTCCATTATTGATATATCCTTCAAACATGAAGATCCGTCTGTTGCCCAAACAACAGTGGACCGTATTATTGAAGAGTATAAGGAAACGCGCCGCGATTTGTTCGTCGACGGGGCCTCGACGCTGATCGGGGATCGCCGCGAGGCAACTGAAAAGCAGTTGGCGACTTTGGACCGGGCAATTTCAAGATTTCTGGGTAAAAACAACATCGGTGATTATGACAGCGAGCGTTCAGGCTCTCGCAAACGTACCGAAGCATTGCGCGCGGAGCTGAATACGTTGCAAGCGTCAATCTCTGAGACCGAGGCTGCGCTGGCCACGACAGAGGCCGCTTTGCGCAATACGCCTGAGACGATTAATCTGCAAATTGATGACCGCGCCTCACAGCGTGTGGCGCAAGCTGAGCTGGAACGTAAGCAACTTTTGGCAAAATATTTGCCGACTTCAGATCCGGTCAAAGCTAAAGAGCGCGAAATTGCTGAGCTGCGCCAATTAATTGCGGGCGCGGGCGGCAAAGCTGTCGGCGGACGCCGCGTCGGACCGAACACAGTCCACCAAGCCCTGCAAACCCGCTTTAATACGCTGAGCGCCAATGCGGTTTCGCTGCGTGAAAAAGAGTTCACCGTGCAGCAGCAATTAAACGACACAGCGGCAATGACGGCGCGTCTGACGTCTCTGGACCCGACTTACCAAAACATGCTGCGTGAGAAAAAATCTCTTGAAGTCCGCCTGTCCGCCCTAAACCTGCGTGAGCAGGACGCTCTGGTTGAGCAAGCGCAAGCGGCCGCGCAATCTGAAAACGTGAAAGTCATTAATTACGCCACATTACCGCGTAAGGGCCGTAATTTGAAAAAAATTGTTCAATTCTTATCCGTCATCGGCGCCGCTATGACGGCGATGCTGCTCGGATTGCTTGCAACGTTCTTAGACCCGACCGTTTACGGCTCGCCGGGCCGCAAGGCCGCCGCCAATGGGCCGCGCGAGACATACCGTAACAGCGGACGCGGGGACTCGCACCGTGTGCCTGAAGCGGTCCCGGCCGCGCAGCCTTACGCGCCGCAGGAGCCGCAGCCCGCTTATATGCCGGCCGCTGCCGTTGCTGCTACGTCCGGACCGACAGAATATAACCCGGCCGATTACGGCTATGTCGCGCCGGCGCCGGGCAGCGCTTATGAAACCGCAGCTTATGCAGACAATCCTTATGCGGCGCAGACAATTCCTGAGCCTGTGACAGGGGCCTATGCCGCCGCGCCGATTACGGCCGACGCTCCGGCCACGTCTAATTGGTCCCCGGCAGACGGACCGCAGCCGTATGACCCGGTCATGCATGGCGGGGAAACGCAATATGTGCAGGGCCCGGACGGACGGCAAATTCCTGTCCTCGGCCAGTCCAGGGCCTAGAGCCGGGTAGACGCCGTGAGCCAAATGCCTTCCCTTACTGATGCCGCCCGCCGCCTTTTGGCGGCGCCGCGCGTTGATGGCCTGGGCAGCATTATTGCTGTCTGCGGCGCGCGCAGCGGCGTGGGGACATCTTATGTCGCGCGGGAACTGGCTTTGGCGATGGCCGGCGGCGGCGCAACGGTTTTGCTCGCCGATATGGATATCAGCAAATGCGACCAAACGGCGGCGCTTTGCTCCGTAAGCGCGCAATCTGTTTATGGCGCCGCGCAAGGACCCTATGATGCGACTTATGGCGCGGCACCCTATTGGCAGGTAACGCCCGTTGCGACCGGCGAAGGCGCTCAGAGCAGTTTTGGCGCGCTCTATCAACTGCCGCAGCGCAACATATCAGTGACAGGTTTCTTGTGGGATAATGTTAAAGACGGGCAGACCGTTCAGATTACCCGCGCGCCGGATTATTGGACCGCCCTGCGTCGTCATTATCATGCCACCGTCATAGATGTCCCTGCGCCTGACCGGTCAGACAGCGGCGCAACCGTTTACGGTTTTGCCGACAGCACGGTGTTGGTTACAGCATCTGTGAAAGATTTCGAAAATCAAAAGGCTCTTGGCCTTGTTGCACAAGCGGGCGGCAGTTGCGCCGGCGTTATCGTCAATACAGTCCCTGCACAGACGCCGCAGGCCGGCGCATATCCAGGGCAGGCACCGATATGACAGATATGACCGCAGGATATGATGTAGATTACGCCATGGCTGTGCAGCGGCGAAACGCTATGGTGATCAAAGCTTTGCTGTGGCTGGAAAATATTGCGGTCTTCTGGCTGATTATACATTTCTCAGGCGCAATCTTAGCGTTGCTTTTAACAGACCATCAGGATTTGGAAGCCGAAAGCCCGTTTTTACGCGCGCTTTGGTATCCGAGCTATTTGATGATTTTGGCGCTGATCGTTATTCATTTTCCGAAGTTTTTACGAACGGCCGTGTTTAATCCGCTCATTTTGGTGTGCGTACTTCTGTGCGGGGTCAGTTTTTTCTGGTCTATAGACCCCGCTATTACCATGCGCCGGTCCGTGGCGATTGTGATGACAACGGCGTTCGGACTGTATCTGGCCTGCCGCTACGATTGGCATGCTCTGGTGCAGCGTATTGCCTTTGCCTATGCCTTCTTAGCCATTGGCAGCCTGATTTTTGCGGTGGCGCTGCCCGAATGGGGGCGCATGCAATTTATCCATGAAGGCTCGTGGCGCGGCCTGTGGCTGGAGAAAAACTCCTTTGGCGCACAAATGTCCAAAGCGCTTTTGGTTATGATGTGCGCCTTTGCCATGAAGCCCAAGCATGGCTGGTTTTATGTGCCGATGGGGCTTCTGTGTTTCGGTCTTGTGCTGATGTGTACGTCCAAAACAGCGCTTTTGGCGGCCCTGCTGATGATTATGGGGTTTGTCTTTGTGCGGATTATGCGCGCCTATCCGATTTTGCGTATTCCGACCATGTATTTCGCTGTCATCGGCACGGTTACGTTTGGGTTTTTAATGACGTTTATGCCCGGCGAAATGCTGGCCATGATCGGTAAAGAGCCGACCCTGACAGGGCGGACAGACATCTGGGACAGCCTTATTCGTGCGGCGTCAGAGCATATGTGGCTGGGTCACGGTTACGGCACATTTTGGATGGACCCGCTTGGCCCGTCTTATTGGGTTCGGTTTAATCTGGATTGGGGCGTGCCGACCGCTCATAACGGATGGATGGAGACATGGTTGTCCGTCGGCCTTGTCGGCGTCATCCTGTTTGGGATTACCTATCTGGTGACATTAATTTTAGCGCTTGACCGCCTTGCGCGCGGGGGCGTTGAAAACTACTGGGCGTTGCTGTCGACAATTTTGTTCTTAGTCCTGTCTCTGTCAGAGTCGACAATTTTGCAGGCTAATCTGCTCGATTGGGTGATTTTTACCGCGACGACCGCCAAATTGTTCTCATTTGAGCCCGCTTTTTGGCGCGGCGAGCAAAAGCGGCCTTATTGGGACCGCGTTGCCGTGAAGTTGCCGCCGGAGGCAAGCCGGACCTAAACTTGCATGACGTGCCCTGATTAACTCGGAAAGGCACGTTCAGCATGATTGTAAAAACACGCAAGTATTCTGATGACATCTTAACGCCTTCTGCGGCTTACGGATACATTCCGGGTCTGAACGGCTTAAGAGCGATAGCTGTGCTGATCGTAATTGTGGCCCATTATGGCTCTGCAAGCCTGATCCCGGGCGGGTTTGGCGTAACGACATTTTTCTTTATCTCGGGATTTCTGATTACACGGCTCTTGATTGCCGAGAAAAAAAGCAAAGGCAAAATCGGCCTTAAGCAGTTTTACATTCGCCGCCTTATCCGTCTCTACCCCGCCTTAATTGCGATGGTTATTCCGACAACGGTCTATTTTATTATAATGGGCTATGGCGGGCCGACACTGACTGAATTTGCTGCGGCGCTCGGCTATTTTACAAATGCATTCCAAGTCAGCGTTCGAAGCGCCGGCGATGCTTTGCCGTTTATGTCTTGGACTCATTTATGGTCTTTGGCGGTTGAAGAGCATTTCTATCTGGTCTTCCCGATTATTGTAGCGGCCTGCGGCGTCGTGACAAAAAGCCTGCGCAATACCCTGATTGCCGTGATAGTCATTATTCCGTTGTGGCGACTTTACATCGCCGGGGGCAGGCTGAATGTGTCTGCCTCCGATTATACCTATATGATGTCTGACGCACGCTTTGACAGCTTGGCTTGGGGCTGCCTGCTGACAGTATTGCTGGATAAGGCCGGGGATATTAAAAAGTTTAAGGGGCTGATCGGATGGGGGGCCGTCGGGGCCGGGCTTGCGCTTTTAGCTGTATCTTTTGCCTTCAGAGATGAGACTTTCCGCATGACATGGCGGTACTCGCTTCAGGGCGCCGGGCTGTTTTTGCTGTTCCTGAATTTGTATTTTTTCCGCCGGCTTAAGTTCGCGTTCAAAATATTGGAATGGAGCCCGATTGCCTGGATCGGTACAGTCTCTTACGGCCTGTATTTATGGCATTATCCTGTTCTGGACGCGACGCGAAGACTGCTGGACAGTGAGCCGCTTATCATTTCTGTGGCTGTGATTGCTTCCGTCGTGATTACGGCAATATCATACTATGGCGTCGAGCAGCCGTTCACGGCTTTGCGTAAACGGTACGGCGCACACATTGTTACGCCGGACAAAAGCAGGTCTTCAGAAGACGTCCTTGGTCGCCGCGGTTTGGCCGTAGAGTTTCGGCTTTAAGCCATCAAACCAGAAAATCTTCCCAAGGCCCTGCCACATCCGGTTTAAATAATGGATATAGCTCGGACGGCCTGTGAGTTTGGTCAGCAAAACCATCGGTGCATTGGCCAAAGCTTGAAAACCGCCCGCTGCCATCCAAAACGCCACGCCGGGCCAATTGCCGGCTTCTTGGGCAATTTCGCTGGGGGCCTGTCCGAAGGCAAAGCTGCGGGTTTTGATATAGCCGGGCGTTGCACGGTGGGGGCGAATATCTTCATAGGCGACCGCGTTTTGTGTCCACGCAAATGTGCCGCCATGACTCTCAATATGAGAAAAAAGCAAATCATCTTCGCCGCCGGTTTCATTGGCGCGCGGGTCAAAGGGCAGCTCCGGCATCACGCAACGGGATCTGTCCATAAAGGAATTTCCGCAGCCGTAAAATTCCTTAATCACGCCGCTGTCAATGCCCGGACCTTTGCGCTCGAAAAATCGCTCCAGATAGTCTTGATATTTTGATTGGCCGGGAATGCGCGCCACGGTCGGGCTGAAGACAAGCGAGGCTTTGTGGGCGCGTGAGGCCGCCAGATAATTGGCCAACCAATCTTTGGTGGCCTCCTGATCATCATCCAGCCATGCAATATAGCGGGACTGCGCGGCATTCAGGGCGGCATTGCGGGCGTTGGAAACGCCGGGTTGCGGGACATGCAAATAATGTATCGGCACAGCGCTGCCTGCGCTTACGCTCTGAATGTAGTCGCGCGCACTGCCGTCCGGATCATTATCGGCAATAATAATTTCTACAGGCAGGTCGCACGGATTTTGCGCCAGTAGGCTTTCCAGCGCGATTTGCAATCCGTCGGGCCGGCGAAATGTCGGCATGATAACGCAAATCATCTCTTTAAACGTATTTTGCTCAGTCATGCTCATTCTCCAAAGTTTTCAGGGCGTCTCTGACAGTCATAACGCGCGCCCCGCTTGCCTCAACGGCGTCCAGTAAAGCGATAAAGTCTTGCGGCGTGCAGCCCCATTGCGTCGGCTCCGGCTGAATGTCATGAGTGAAAACGGTCAGCCATGCCGGGGTGGTTTTTAACGCTTTGACGCGGCCCAAAACCCGCTCTGCCGTGCCTGAATAATAGCCGCAGGACTTCAGCTCATTTAAATCCGCACTGCCGGTGTGTATGCCGTCTGTAATGCCGCGCAGGGATTTAAACTCACTGCCAAGGCGCGCTTTTAAACCCGCACTGTTTTGTCCGAACGGAAAGGCGAAATTCTCAATTTCTTGGCGCACGCCCATCTCTTTGAGCGCAGCGCTGTTTTTCAAAAGCTCATCGGCAAGCTCGGCCTCGCTTAATGTCAACATGTCAACATGGCTGAACGTATGACCGGCGATTTCATGACCGGCGGCTTCAAGGCCGGGCAGATCCGCAGCGTCAAAAAGCGGGCCGTGATGATTGGTTTGCCCGGCAAGGCCGGCGCAGGTGTAAAACGTTCCGCGCATGCCGCGCGCATCCATCTCCCGCGCGCCGACCGTAACGGCGCTTTTAGGAAAGTCATCAAATGTAATGCTGATAATCGGGGCTGTGATTTTAAAGTTTATGCGGCGCACATTTTGAAACCGGCGCAGTTTGCGCGCGACTTTATCAAAAACGGACGGCTTCGGGACATAGGTCATGCGCGCTCCTCCCGCAGGGCTTGTGTCGCCGGTGCGGCCGGGCTGTCAAAACTTGCATACCAGCTGGCGCGCCACAGCTTTAAACCTAAAAGGCGCAGTTTCATCGGCGCAAATCCCGCGCGCACCAAGGCCGCAAGGGCAGGGCGCATCAGGCCTTGACCGGGCACGGCTTTCAGCCGCGTTTTCATTTTATAAAGGGTCAAACTTTTGGCCAGCTCCGGATGACGGGCGGTGAAACGCTCATAATTGGCGGCGCTGTTTTTAAACCGCGACAGCATGACCTCTGTGCCTTCCAGACCCAGATGCAGGGCCGGGTTTTCCAAATGCGACAGGCGATAAGCGCCGGCAACCCGCGCGGCCCATTCGCTGTCTTCCCATCCCCAACCTGTAAAGCCGGTGTCAAAAGGCTGCGCGGTTAAAACATCGGCGCGAACGGCCAGATTGGAACTGCACACATATTTCGGGCCCATAACGTCGCGCTCTGCTGCGCTCAGGCAATCAGACGTGTTTGAGAACGCATGATGCAAGGCCGTGTCTTTCGTGAAATCTTTTGCCATCTGAAACCCGCCGAAAATAATCTCGGCAGCGCCGGCTCTGATGGCCTCCAGATAGCGCTCCAAAAAGCGGTCATCGGCCGGCAACATATCGGCGTCCAGAAATAAAACCCACGGGGATTTAGCATCGGCAAACAAGGCATTGCGCGCCGCAGAGCGGCCTTTATTGACCGGCGCAAAGTTTAAATGCACAGGGGCGCTTGCCGTTTTTGCAATCGCGCTGAGGCGGGCATTGACAGCCGCATCTGCAGTGCCGTCATCATAGAGCAATATTTCCACATCCGGCGTGGCCTGTGCCAACAGCGCTTCCAGAAGCGGTGCGGGGTCATGACGGTAATATGGGATCAAAACAGATAGAACGGGCATCTAAACCTCCGCAGTTTTATTGGCTTTAAGGCGGGCTGCCAAAGCGCTGACCAAAGTCCGGCAGTCCGCCGCATTGGTTGCAAACGCGACCAAAGCATAAACGCTCGCGCCGACAATGCCCTTAATACCAATCTCAACAAATGGATTGATGCCTTCGGGCACAGGAACGGCCATAACCACGCCGGCCATAACCGCGCAGGCAAAGCTTGTCTTTAAAAAAGCTTCAATCGGCACGGGCAGGGGGAAGTAGCGACGCGCAACAATAAAGGCGAGGACAAGGCCGAAACCATAGCTGATAATCGTCGCGTAAACCGCGCCCATGAGGCCGAATTTTGGAAGCATAACAATATTTAAGCCCAGATTTAAAACCATGGGCGCGATCATAGTAATCGGCAGCATTTTGGTTTTTCCGCCGAGCATAAAAGCGCGTTGGATGTAATAGCTGATCATGCCGTTGACGACGCCGGCCCCGACAATCCAGGGAATAATCTGCGCGCCCGCTTCACGCACCGGCTCGCCAAGCAATACAGACGCGGGCTGCGCCACCAGTCCCAAGCCGACAGCCGCCGGCATCGTCACTAATAACAAAGTCGCGCCGTAGTGCTTAAGCTGCTCAATACATTCAGCCTCCCCGGCTGTCTCCAATGTCCTGACAAGCATGGGCGTGACCGCCAAGCCAATCCACACAAACAGCACGTCAATTGATCGGTTAGCCAGACCATAACCGGCGGAGTACCGTCCTACATCCGCCTCGCCGAGCATGGCAGCAATGACAAAACGGTCCGATGTAGACAGGGCATATTCCAGCAGCAGCGAAAAACAAATCGGCAGGCCGTAAAGCAGGTAAGCTTTGGTTTTATCCGGCTGATATGTGCCGCCCTTCATGCGCTTGAGCATAAATGGCAAGTCAAAACACAGAACTAAAAGATTGCCGATAAGCAGGCCGGCAAACGGCCCCGCTTCGCGCAGAGGGGTCAGGACAATGAGCAAAATACCGATGGTAAAACTGATTGTCATTTGTGCTGAATAGCTGATGGAATAGCGGGTAATACGATTGGCCGCTTTGTGCGCCTCCATGCCCATACGCACCAAGGTCTGGACCGCCGTCGAGGCCAGCGCAAAGGCGAGTATAGTTTTCATGTCATTGCCGATCGGGGCCAGATAAATGGCCACCATAAACAGCAAAAGCCCGGCCAAGCATACAGTTACCGCCGTGCGGTAGAGCGTGTAGAGGTGATCGCGCAAATTACCCTCGCGCTCGGCCCGGGCGTGGAAGCGCTCCATAGCCGCCTCCATCCATGTAAACAGGAGCGTGTGCGCCATCTGCAAAGCAACAAAGACAAGCGCGTAGCGCCCGTATTCTGCCGCGTCCAGCACGCGTGTCAGGATTAAAATACTGCCAAAACTGACGAGAATATTTGCCAGATTAACAGGGATATAGCCCATCATTTGTTTCCAAACCATTGCGCGCGTCCTCTCTGTCCGCCTTAGCGGATGTTCTCGCTGTCGCCGAGCAGGCACGGTATGGTTTTGAGCATAATCACCACGTCCCAAAGTACGGAGGCGCGCTCAATATATTCCACGTCAAGGCTGACCCGGCGGGTGACGTCTTCGGCATTATGCAGCGGACCGCGAGACCCGTTAATCTGCGCCCATCCGGTCATGCCGGGTTTGACTTTGTGGCGGTGGGCATATTCCTCAACCAGCTTGTAGCTTTCCACATCATTGGTACGCATACCCACGGCGTGCGGGCGCGGGCCGACCAAGGACATCTCGCCTTTGAGCACATTGATAAGTTGCGGCAATTCATCCAGGCTGGTCTTGCGAATGATGCGTCCCAATTTGGTGACGCGCGTATCGCCGGCGACGGTTTGCTGCGCGGCCTGAAGATCGGCGGCATCCGTGCGCATGGATCGGAATTTATATACGTGGAAAACCCGGTTGTTAAAGCCGTGGCGCGGCTGTTTAAACAAAACAGGCCCCGGGCTGTCGAGCTTGATAAGCAGGGCCAGTATCGCCAGAAACGGCGCGCCCAAAATCAGCAGCGTTCCGGATACAGACACATCCATCAGGCGCTTCATTAAGGTATGACGGCCGGATTTCGGCTTGCCGGTCACGTCGGCCATACCGACGCGCGCAATCTGGGTCAGGCGTTGCTGTACGTGATCAAGCGTTTCAAATTCATCGACCACAAAGGCAATGCGATTGGGCAGCAGGCGCACTTGGGCAACGAAAGCCTCTTTGCGCTTGGCCGCCATAGACGGCAGGGTCACGACAATGCGGTGCACATAGGGCAGGGCGTCCCAGCCCAGCAGATCTTCGATTTTACCGACAACGGGCACGCCGTGAATATTGTGCGGCGCGCGCGACAGGCGATCATCAAATATCGCCAGAATATTCAGCTCTCGGGTCTTGGCGTTTTCTTCAATCAGGCGCCGCGCGGCTTCTGTTGCGCCAAGCATAACGATGGTCGGAATTAACTGCCCGGCATTATGAAGGCGCTTGGCCTGACTGTGGTAAAGCGTATGCAGCACAATGAGGGCGAGCGTGGCCAAACCGCCGGCAATCGCCAATGCATCCGGCGAAAATGTATCAGGCCGCGTGATCAGCGCCGCCGACAGCCAAACGCCCAAAGCCGCAGCAGAGGCCGTCAAAACGGTCTTAATATGCGCGCCCAATGTCTCTGTCGGCGCAAAGCGGTGCGCGTCAACAAAGAACAGCGCCCCGATAAAGGCAAAAGCCCCTGTCACGCCTGCCACGACGGGCGCGATAATATCTTTACCGTTCAGGCCGATATAGCTGCCCCAGATTGTGGCCATAATAATGGCCGTGACGATCAGAGCATCTGCAAAACGCAAAGCCGCACGCAGAGCGTTTATACTCATTTGCTTTTTGGGCACAGAAATAGCGGAAAGTGCCACGCGCGGACGGGCCAAGCCGTCCGGGTTTTGCGCGGCCGGGGCCGGCGCGCCGATGCGCGCAGCAAAGCCTTCGGTCGTTTCTATAGCCTGTTGTTGATCGGGCCGATTGGCCGCGCGGCGATCCGTGCCGCTGCGCCGTTTCGGCTCGCCGTCTTTAAGCAATAATATGTCTTTGTTCGCCATTCTGTTCTTCCCGCCATTTTTCAAACCTTTTAAAGGCTTTGCGAAAACATCCCGTAAACGGCGGGCATTTTTTTCAAAATTTTTACAGCGTTTTTAAGGCCCGGCGCCCGGCAAGCTGTCCCGAAATGAGACGGCGAAACAGGCGTATGGTTAACCGCCGGTTTATTTCAGCCGGTTTGGGCAAAGCGCGCTTAAACAGGGCAAAAAAGCCGTTAACGCTGCCGGTGCCGCTTTGGCCCGTTTTGCCTCAGCTTTGCCGCCTCACTTTCCGTCCGGCCGGGCGCGCCCGGGCGTCCCGGCGTAACAGCGGGCCGGCCGGCGCGGCGTGCATTTTTTCGCCGCGCGCCCTGATTAGCTCTTGAACCCAAACGCCCTTTCCAATAGACCCGCCAACGGAGACGTGGCCGAGTGGTCGAAGGCGCTCCCCTGCTAAGGGAGTATGGGCCAAAAGC
>CALLVD010000006.1 GCA_938010385.1 uncultured Robiginitomaculum sp. | reverse complement strand
GCGGATAATCTGATTGCCTATTTGCTGCTGCGCGAGGGGCGGAGCGTAGACGCCGCCTACGCCGTCGTTGACCGCCTTGACCGTCTGTCAGCGGCGCAAAAGGCCAATGTCACGCGCAGTTTCGCGGCGAAATATCTGGATGAACAGGGCGATTTGTTCTGATTTCACTCTCAGTGTTCTATTTGTGTTCTTTTTGCTTGCGCATTGAGAACAAAATAAGTACAGATGATTCCACGGCAGTCCGTTTGCAGCCGATAGTTTTATAAATGACCAAAGGGCTCTGGTTATTATCTGAGGAGTATGAGATGGCTAAATCTCGTGGAAATCTGCAACTGGTGGAACAAGTGAAAGATAAAGATAAACAGGCTGCGCTCGACGCTGCGCTCAGCCAGATTGATCGGGCTTACGGTAAAGGCTCGGTGATGAAACTTGGCGCTAAGGAGAGCATTGAAGTCGATGCCATTCCGACCGGCTCATTGGGTCTGGATATTGCGCTGGGTATTGGCGGTTTGCCGCGCGGCCGCGTGGTTGAGATTTACGGTCCTGAGAGCTCCGGTAAAACGACATTGTCGCTGCACTGTATTGCTGAGGCGCAAAAGGCCGGCGGCGTGGCGGCGTTTATTGACGCAGAGCATGCGCTGGACCCGGTCTATGCGGCCAAGCTTGGCGTTGACGTTAATGAGCTTTTGATCTCGCAGCCGGATACAGGCGAGCAGGCCCTGGAGATTGCTGATACGCTGGTCCGCTCCGGCGCGGTCAGCATTCTGGTTGTCGACTCTGTTGCGGCTTTGACTCCGCGCGCGGAACTGGAAGGCGAGATGGGCGACAGCCTGCCGGGTCTTCAGGCCCGCCTGATGAGCCAAGCTTTGCGCAAGCTGACCGGTTCTATTGCCAAGTCCGGCTGTATGGTGATTTTCATCAATCAAATCCGGATGAAAATCGGCGTCATGTACGGCTCGCCTGAAACAACAACGGGCGGTAATGCACTGAAATTCTATTCCTCCGTTCGCCTTGATATCCGCCGCATCGGCGCGATTAAGCAGCGCGACGAAATTGTCGGCAACCAAACCCGCGTCAAAGTCGTCAAAAACAAAGTCGCGGCGCCGTTCCGCCAGGTTGAATTTGATATTATGTACGGCGAAGGCATTTCCAAAACCGGCGAATTGATTGATTTGGGCGTAAAAGCTGAAATCGTTGAGAAATCCGGCTCCTGGTACAGCTATAATTCCGAGCGTCTGGGGCAGGGTCGTGAAAGCGTGCGCCGCTTCCTTTTGGAAAACCCTGATATTGCCGATGATATTGAGCAGCGCATCCGCGCCAATGAAGGGCTTTTGGGCGAGGAATTGCTCGTTCCGAAAGAAGAGCAGACAGATGAAATTGCTGTCGGTGATGCCGCCGGCTAAAATCTGCGCGCTTGCGGTCAATAAATCCCCGTAAATCGACAATAAAGTAAATTGAGCGCTTGGCACTGCCGGGCGCTCTTTCTATATCAGGGGCTGAACATTTACGCGGCTTTGCGCATCAATACGACGCGCAGACCCGGCAAAGGGCTGTTATGACAAGTTTACGTGATATCCGATCGGAATTTTTGAGCTTTTTTGAAAGCCAAGGCCATAACATTGTCCGGTCGGCCCCGCTCGTACCGGACAATGATCCGACCCTGCTTTTCGTCAATGCGGGTATGGTGCCGTTTAAGAACTATTTTACGGGCGCTGAAACGGCACCTTATAATCGCGCGTCGACCTCGCAAAAATGCGTGCGCGCCGGCGGTAAACATAATGATTTGGACAATGTCGGTTACACCGCCCGTCATCATACATTCTTTGAAATGCTCGGAAATTTTTCATTCGGCGATTATTTCAAAGAGGACGCAATTAAGTTCGGCTGGGATTTGGTCACCAAGGAATTTGGACTGCCCAAAGATAAGCTGCTGGTCACGGTTTACGGCGAAGATGAAGACGCGGCCAATATTTGGAAAAAGGTCGCCGGCTTGCCGTCTGACCGGATTATTCCGATTTCCAGCTCTGATAATTTTTGGTCCATGGGCGACACCGGGCCGTGCGGTCCGTGCAGCGAGATTTTCTTTGACCACGGCGACAAGGTCGCCGGCGGACCGCCCGGATCGCCTGATGAAGACGGGGACCGGTTCATCGAGATTTGGAATCTCGTGTTTATGCAGTTTGAAAAACACGCCGACGGGTCGCAAACAAATCTGCCCAAACCCTCCATCGACACAGGCATGGGTCTGGAGCGTATCGCGGCGATCTTGCAAGGCGAGCACAATAATTACGACATTGATTTGTTCCGCGCCCTGATCGGAAACTCTGTGGAGTTAACCGGCGTCAAGGCACAGGGCGAGGCGAAGTTTTCTCATCGCGTTATTGCCGACCATTTGCGCTCTTGTTCGTTTCTGATGGCCGACGGCGTGTCGCCGTCTAATGAGGGCCGCGGTTATGTGCTGCGCCGGATTATGCGCCGGGCCATGCGTCACGCTCATATTTTGGGCACCAAAGATCCGCTTATGCACCGCCTTGTACCGGCTTTGGTCGACCAAATGGGGCAGGCCTTTCCTGAATTAGGCCGGGCCCAAGCCGCGATTGAAGCCGGTTTGGAGCAAGAAGAAGTCCGGTTCCGCCGCACATTGTCACGCGGGGCAGGCCTTCTTGATGAGGCCACGGCAGACTTGAAAGAGGGCGACGCCCTTCCCGGAGATGTTGCGTTTAAACTCTATGATACTTACGGCTTTCCGCTCGATCTGACCCAAGATGCTGTGCGCTCCAAGGGCCTGACCGTGGATGTGGTCGGTTTTGACGCGGCCATGGAGCAGCAAAAAAGCGACTCGCGCGCAAGCTCCGGCTTTACGGACGCCGGCACCGATGCCATCTGGCTGGAAATTCGCGAAAAATCCGGCGCCACGCAATTTACCGGCTATGGCCGAACGCAAGGCGAGGGCATGGTCAAGGCTATCGTTAAAGACGGCGTTGCGGCTGACGAAGCGTCCGGCGGGACCGTCAATGTGGTGCTTGATAAAACGCCGTTTTATGCCGAGAGCGGCGGGCAGGCCGGTGATAAAGGGCGCGTAACGTTTGCCGGCGGTGCGGCGCTCGACGTGACCGATGTGCAAAAGAAAGCCGGTGATGTTCACGTGTTGGTGGGGACGCTGGACGGCACTGTTAAGATTGGCGAAGCGGCCGCGCAATCTGTTGATCCCGATATTCGCGCCCGCACTATGGCAAACCATTCCGCGACCCACCTGCTTCACGAAGCCCTGCGCAATGTGTTGGGCGAGCATGTCACACAAAAAGGCCAAATGGTTGACGGCGAACGCATTCGTTTTGACATCTCCCATGGCGGCGTCATTACGCGCGAGGAAATCGCTGAGGTCGAGGCTGAGGTCAATGCGGTTATTCGCCAAAATGCCGAAGCGAGCACGCAATTAATGAGCCCCGAAGCCGCTATGGAGGCGGGCGCTACGGCTTTGTTCGGTGAAAAATACGGTGATGAAGTGCGCGTTTTGGCGCTCGGCAATCCTGTGGCCGGCAGCGGCAAGCCGTATTCTATCGAGCTTTGCGGCGGGACCCATGTGGCGCGCACCGGCGATATCGCCTTGTTCAAAGTCGTCTCTGAAAGCGCCGTGGCCGCCGGCATTCGCCGCATTGAAGCGGTGACCGGAGAGGCCGCTCGCGGATATCTTGAAGACCAGGCCGGCTATGCCCGCGCCGTGGCGGATAGCTTAAAAGTTAAACCGGAAGCTATCTCAGACCGTGTCAGCGGCCTGATGGCAGAAAAGCGGCAGCTTGAAAAAGACCTTTCTGAGGCGAAAAAACAAATCGCGCTGGGCGGCGGCGGGGGCGCATCAGGTCCGGAAGATATTAACGGCGTCAAGTTTTTGGGCCGTGTTTTGGACGGTGTATCGGGCAAAGATTTGCGCGCTATGCTGAACGAGCAAGGCTCTGAAATCGGCTCCGGTATTGTGGCCTTTGTGGCAAAAGATTCCGGCAAAGTGGCCGTAGGCGTTGTTGTAACGGACGATTTGACGGGGAAATATTCCGCCGTCGATTTAGTCA
Source organism: uncultured Robiginitomaculum sp. (assembly GCA_938010385.1). Lineage (GTDB taxonomy): Bacteria > Pseudomonadota > Alphaproteobacteria > Caulobacterales > Maricaulaceae > Robiginitomaculum. The sequence continues at coordinate 2,920 of CALLVD010000006.1, read as the reverse complement.
ATGCCGGCGCGGAGAAAGTCGGCGGCCGCGGCGGCGGCAAGCCGGGCATGGCGCAAGCGGGCGGGAATAATGTCGCCGGCGCGGATGACGCTTTGGCCGCAATCAAAGCCGCCATTTAATGTCAAATCATCACCGCATTCATTATATCGAACTGCCTTCGGCTGATATGGCGGCGATGAAAGCGTTTTACGGCGACGTGTTCGGGTGGACCTTCACCGATTACGGTCCGACTTATGCGGCCTTTCATGGCGCCGGAATCGAAGGCGGGTTTGATGGTGATGCGGGCCGGCGTAAACCGTCAGGCATGGGCGCTTTGGTCGTGCTTTACTCTGACGACTTGCAGGAAAGCCTGCGCGCCGTGGACGCTGCCGGCGCAGACATATCGGTTCCGATTTTTGACTTTCCCGGGGGAAAACGGTTTCATTTTATAGACCCGAGCGGCAATGAATTGGCCATTTGGACAATGCTGTCTTAGTCTGCGATACAGACTCCTTGTAAAAGTTTTTCGGCCGGACTCACGCTTAAGGGTATTGAGGCAATGAGGCTTGAACTTTCTTCGTGAGCTTGCTCCGTACAATTTCATAAGACTTGGTTATCCGAAACGTCATCTCATCTTTGTCTGTCCCGAAAGGCAGCAGCACCCATGAGCGATGAAAATAGGGGGCCTTGAGCCCGACGCCGACATCGATCAGCATTTGCGCTGTCTCTGTGCTGTCGGTTTTGACTGACACGCCGACTTGTTTGCTGCCCATGCTCGCAAACATTTTGCCGCCGATTTTCCACGCATCGTGGCTGTAACCGTCATCTTTGTCGCCCCAAGGATCGGATAGTTCGGCTCCCGGCAGGCCGGCGCAGAAGGCATTTATATCGTCGCGTTGCATAAATCGAGCTTAGCAAATTTTGCCCAATGGGTAACGCAGTATTTGGACTTGCGCGGCCGTCACTGAAATGGCCGGTCCGGCCGGCCGGCGCGCGTGATTATAAGTTGAAAATTTCGCCGACTGATATAGACATGCGGCTTCTGATTAAGAGTGCGCCCGGGCCTGAGAAATTCGTAAGGACCGGACGCCATAACGCCCGACAGGATGATGACTATGACACAGACGACGCCCGATATTATTTACACAATCGTTGACGAAGCGCCGGAGCTGGCGCGCAATTCGCTTCTGCCGATTATTTCATCTTTTGCGTCGGCGGCCGGCATTAATATTGAAACGCGCGACATCTCTCTGGCAGGGCGGATTTTGTCCTTATTCCCGGAGCGTTTGACCGATGCGCAGCGCGTGTCGGATGATTTGGCAGAGCTTGGCCGGCTGGTCAAAACTCCGGACGCGAATGTCATTAAGCTGCCTAATATTTCGGCGTCCGTTCCGCAATTGAAAGAAGCGATTGCAGAGCTGCAAGCCCAAGGCTACGCCATTCCGGACTATCCGGCGGACCCGCAAACGGACGATGAAAAGGCCATTCGCGCGCAATACGACAAAGTCAAAGGCTCTGCCGTGAACCCCGTTTTGCGCGAAGGTAATTCCGACCGCCGCTCGGCCAAAGCTGTCAAAGCTTACGCTAAGCTGAACCCGCACCGTATGGGAGACTGGACGGCCGATAATAAAACCACCGTTGCGTCCATGCCGGGCCATGATTTCTTTGCCAATGAAAAGTCTGTGACGATTACCGCCGATCAGGCCGGCGACGCGAAAATTGTGTTCACCGGCAAGGACGGCAGCGAAACGGTTTTGAAAGACGGCCTGTCTTATGAAGAGGGCACAATTGTTGACGGGACGTTCATGTCCGCCAAAGCCCTGCGCGATTACATCAAAACTGAAGTCGCAACCATGCCGGCCGGCGTGCTGTTTTCAGTTCATTTGAAAGCCACCATGATGAAGGTGTCTGACCCGATTATTTTCGGCCATTTTGTGGCGGTTTATTTGGAAGACTTCTTAGTCAAACATGGCGAGGTGCTCGATTTTAATCCAAACTCCGGCATTGGCGCGCTTGAAAAAATGATTGCCGGTAACGCCGAAATGGAAGCGGATTTGAAAGCGGCGCTGGCCGCGAAGCCGCCGCTTTATATGGTCGATTCTGATAAAGGCATCACCAATCTGCACGTCTCGTCTGACGTTATCATCGACGCATCCATGCCGGCGGTGATTAAGGCCGGCGGTATTGGCTGGGGGCCGGACGGGGAGCCGGCAAATACGAAATGCTGCATTCCGGATAATTGCTACGCGCCGGTTTATGACGAAACCGTTGAGTTTTTCAAAGCCAATGGCAAGCTTGATGTGACCACATGCGGGGCGGTTTCCAATGTCGGCCTGATGGCGCAAAAGGCCGAAGAATACGGGTCTCACCCGACGACATTCACCGCGCCGGCGGATGGCACAATGTCTATCGTGCCGGGCAACGGCGAAACGATTATCAGCCACGAAGTTGAGGGCGGCGATATTTGGCGCTCTTGCACCGCAAAAAAAGCGCCAATCCTGGATTGGATTAAGCTGGGAATTGAGCGCTTTGATGCAACGGGCCTCGCCGCGTTCTGGCTGGACGCTAATCGCGCTCACGATGCAGAGCTGATTAAGTATGTTGCGCCGGCGCTGAAGGCCGCCGGGAAAAGCATCCCGATCCTCGCCCCGCGCGAAGCGACCCGCTACACGCTCGAAGAAATGGTCAAGGGCAATGATGTCGTGACGATTACGGGTAATGTGCTTCGCGATTATCTGACGGATCTGTTCCCGATTTTAGAGCTCGGCACCTCGGCGAAAATGCTCTCCATCGTCAAACTGATGAATGGCGGCGGTCTGTTTGAAACCGGCGCCGGCGGCTCTGCGCCCAAACATGTGCAGCAGCTTCAGGAAGAAAACCATTTGCGTTGGGACAGCCTCGGCGAGTTCTGCGCGCTGGGCGAAAGCTTTAATTTCTTGGC
>CALLVD010000005.1 GCA_938010385.1 uncultured Robiginitomaculum sp. | reverse complement strand
TGGGACTGCCTACGGATTTGGCGAGGTCTTTATAGCTGCGCGTCTCCCCGGCCGGAATGGCTTGGAGCGCCTCCCACGTTTTGATTTGAAACGGCGTGCCCGGCATAGCGACCGGCGTTTGAAATTCAGATAAATCGCCTTTGAAGTAAGCGCCGAGTTCACCGTTGATTTGCCGTGTGACAGCGCTGCGGCCCGGCGTAATCGCGCGGCCTGTGCGTTTGGCCAAGCGGCGCATTTGCAGACCTAAGTTTTTACGCGCGGTAAATTCGAGCATATAGAGCGCGTCATCGTCAGCGACGCTGAGCATGGGGCCGTGCGGCGTCGGGGTCCAGTCAATACGCAGCGGCGGTTTGTCTGTTGCGGCCGGCCTTAATGACAGACCAAACGCATTTTCAAACGCAGCTTTGTTTTGATATTGCGGATTTAACATGGCGCCTCCTTTCCCGCATAATAGCATATCAGGGCGGAAGGCGTAAAAAATCAGGCATTGTATTTTTTCGCGCCGGCGGGTAGCAATTGCGGCTTACTGAAGGACGCGATTATGACAAATTATCTGCACAAAAATGACCTGCCGGACGGGATTGATTTTGGCAAAAGCGTGGCGGTCGATACAGAGACTCAGGGCCTATCTTTGGTGCGCGACAAGCTCTGCCTTGTGCAATTATCCTCCGGTGACGGCGATGCCCATATTGTTCAGATGGACCGCAGCACCTATGACGCGCCCAAGCTCAAGGCCTTGATGGCCGATACAGCCGTTGAGAAAATCTTTCACTTTGCCCGGTTTGATTTGGCCATTCTGAAACGTGATTTAGGCGTCGATGTCACGCCGGTCTTTTGCACCAAAGTCGCGTCCGGATTGGTGCGCACTTATACGGATTCGCATGGCCTGAAAAATCTGTGTCAGGAATTGATTGGCGTGAACCTGTCCAAACAGCAGCAAAGCTCTGATTGGGCCGCCGATAATCTGACCCAAGAGCAGATTGATTACGCGGCGTCCGATGTCTTATATTTGCATCAATTGCAGCGTATTTTGACCGCTCGCCTGATGCGCGAGGGGCGCATGGATTTGGCCCGTGCCTGTTTCGATTTCTTGCCGGCGCGTGCCGATTTGGATCTGGGCGGCTGGGACGGGGTCGATATTTTCTCCCATTCCATGCGGCGACCGAAAGACTGAGCCCGTAATAGGTGGGCAAAGTTTCATTTTTTCGCGCCGCGCAATAGGGTAACATGGCGATATGACCGCAGCGACTGTACAGACCGACGATACGTTTTGGGAGCCAAGGCGCACGCTGACTTTGGCGGCGGCGCGGCGTCACAGCCGGTTCATTACTGTCTTTCGGGGCCTGTTAATCGGGCTGGCTATTTGCCTTGTCGGCGCGCTGACATATTTTATTTTCGACGGCCCGAAGAGCGAGACCGTTGTAACCAATGAATCGGAAATCGTGCGCATGACCAACCCCCGCTACACCGGCACAGACGGTGACGGGGAGCCTTACACACTAACGGCGGAATATGCCGTGCGATCGCGTACCGATGTCAATGCTGTACGCTTGATCAATCCGGTGTTGAATTTCGTGCGTCTTGAAGGCGTTGAGACCTCAAATATTATCGCCAAAGAAGGGCTTTACGATTCCAAAGCGCAGACTATGGAGCTGCGCACAGATGTGACCGTGCGTACCGATGACGGTTATGTTTGCGAGACGACTCATGCCCGCATTCTGGCCACTGATAAAACCGTACAGGGCGATGAGCCGATTTTCTGCACCGGTGATTTCGGGCAAGTGCGCGGTGACAGCTATCAAATCCTCGACAATTATTCGCGCTTTATATTTTTAGGCAATGTGAAGGGTAAGATTGTACCCGAGCCTGATAATGCTATAGAAGACGAATAAACGTGCGCAAAGGACATGACATGATTGCATTACGGAAAACATTGGCCGGGCTGACAACCCTCGCGGCTTTGGCTCTTCTGGCCCCGATGAGCGCTCATGCGCAATTTGCCTTTGGCGGCGATGGCCCGATTGATGTCGATGCCGACAAGATTGAATATAAGGGTGAGCTGACCATTCTGACGGGACAGGTGCAAGTCGTTCAGGCGGGCACGCGCATTCTGGCTGATCAAATGAAGCTTTACCGCTCGCGCTTGCCGGGCGGGCAGCTTGGCGACGTGACCCGTATTGAGGCGGACGGCGATTTTTATTACATCTCGCCGGAGCAAAAAGTCAGCGGCAAGCGCGGCGTTTACGAGCAGCAAGCAAACCGCATCACCGTCACCGGCGACGTTGTTCTTGGCGATAATACCGGCAATGTCGGCACAACGGAGCGTTTTGTCTACGACTTAGGCTCTAAAAATGCTGTGCTGGAAGGCACGTGTAAGGGCCGCAAATGTACATCCGGCCGCCCAAGCCTGATTATTGATAACGGCAAGCGCAACTGATTTGACGGATACCACGCTGATAAGAACCGCCGTCGAAGACGCGGTAAAGCCGCGCTATGCAGGCATTCCTGCCGAAGGGCTGGCGGCCATTGGCATTGGCAAAACTTACCGTAATCGCGACGTGGTTCAGGGCGTCAATCTGCATGTGCAGCGGGGCGAAATTGTGGCTCTGATGGGCCCTAACGGCGCAGGCAAAACCACATCTTTTTATATGATTATGGGCCTGATTGCGGCGCAGCGCGGCAATATCTATTTGGACGGTGAAGATATTACGGTCCTGCCTATGTATCAGCGCGCGCGCCTTGGCGTCGGCTATCTGCCGCAAGAAGCGTCTATATTCCGCGGCCTGTCCGTTTATAAAAATATCAAATCCGTCGTTGAGCTAACCGAACCGGATCGCAGTAAATGGGACGAAAATGTCGACTCATTGCTTGAAGAGTTAAACATTACCCACATTAAAGACAGCCCTGCCTTGGCCTTGTCCGGCGGGGAGCGTCGCCGCGTTGAGATTGCCCGCGCTTTGGCGTCACGTCCGGGCTTTATCTTGCTTGATGAACCGTTTACCGGAATTGACCCGATTGCCATCGCCGAGATTTCTGAGCTGATACTGTATTTGAAAAAGCGCGGTCTCGGCGTTTTAATCACTGATCACCGCGTGCGCGAAACCCTTGATATTGTTGACCGCGCCTCGATTATGTTCTCCGGCAGCGTTCTGTTTGAAGGCACGCCCGAGCAAGTGCGCGCCAACCCGAAAGTGCGCGAGCTCTATCTGGGTGATAAATACAGCTAGAGCGCTTTGACAGCGGCGCACCCGCGCTGCATATTCCGCCCCATGAGCTCTTATCCTTTTGAAACCCACAGCGCCCATCCGGCCGGCACTGTTTTGATGGTCCGCTTCATGGGCGGGCTGAAACATTACGGCATTGCGACCGGCTATGGCACAGTCATTCACGCCAGCCGCCGTTTCGGCAAAGTTGACGAGACGGATTTTACAGTCTTCGCGCAGGGCAAGTCCGTTCAGGTCTTGCCCCATAAAAGCCCGGCCACCGGCAGCCAAATTGTTGCCAGAGCGCGCCTGCGAAAAGGGCAGCGCTACAATGTTCTTATCAATAATTGCGAGCATTTTGTGACGTGGGTTTTGGAGGGCAGGGGCCGCAGCGCGCAGCTTGGCCCGCTCGACGGTCGCCGTCTGTCGCGTGACTGACCTTAATGCTGCCTCGCCTGTCTGATACTGCCGGCGCGCAGAAAGCGCTGCTTGGGTTTGCGGCTTTGCTGACAGTTTTATGCAGCGCGTTCGCCGTATACGGCGCGGCGGATTTGCACACGCCGGTCCCGTGGGGTGACAGCTGGGACGGGTTGATCCAATTTTATATCAATGTCCAAGACGGTCAGCCCGCCGCTTGGTGGGCACAGCATAACGAGCACCGGTTTTTAATATCCCGCGTTTTGTATTGGCTGGATTACGCGGTGTTTGGCGGCAGTTTGGTATCGCTGTTTATTTGGAATTTCTTCTTCGCCGGCTTGGGCGTTTGGCTTTTTATAAAGCTGGCAGGCATCGCGGTTCAAAAAGCCGGCAGCGGGCAGATTTCTAAATTTGTGTTTTTGCTGACGGCGCTGTTTTTAATCGCGTGGCTGTATTTGTGGACGCAATATGAAACACTGGCCTACGCGTTTAATCCGCATTTCTTTCTGGCCTATGTCATGCCGCTTTGGGCGTTTTACTTGCTTTACAAAGTGCGCGCCGGCGCGGGTAGCAAAACATTTGCGCTGGCTTGTCTTATCGGCGTTCTGTCGGCCGGCAGCATGGC
>CALLVD010000004.1 GCA_938010385.1 uncultured Robiginitomaculum sp. | reverse complement strand
AGCTGCTCTGTCAGACGACAATAATTTTTACGCCATTGTCTTCGAGCATTTCGCGGGACTCGGCGGTCAAACCTTCATCCGTGACGAGTGTATTAATTTTACTTAGCTCACATACGGCCAAGCTGGCGCGGGTTTTAAACTTTGAGCTGTCGGCCAGAAGGACAACCTCTTCGGCACGGCTGATAAGCTGCTGTTCATTTTGAACCAATAGCGGGTCTGTTTGCATCAGGCCGCGCGGGGTTATGGCTTGCGCGCCGATAAAAAGCTTGGTCGCTGAAAATTTATCAACAATCCCGTGATTATAGGGATCCAACACCAAGGCCTGCTCTTGGAAGACCTCGCCGCCGGCTATCAAAATACGCAGCTTTGGCATTCCGATAAGCGCGTTCATAATCGGGATAGACGTCGTCAGAACCATCAGGTTAGTCGCATTGATATGGCGAGTCATGTGAACTGTCGTCGAGCCGCCGTCGATAATAATAGAGTCGTTATTTTCAATCAGCTGCGCAGCCCGTTCGCCGATGGCACGCTTTTGCTCAATATTCATCAGGACAGTTTGGGATTGGTTTAGCTGCCCGGACAGGCCGAAATACGGATCGTGAATGCCTGAATTTTTTTCGGCCGATATCGCGCCGCCGCGCACGCGCTTTAAGCGGCCTTCAGAGTGCAGCTCATTTAAATCGCGTCTGATTGTCGCCGGCGAAACATCCAGCAGTTCTGAAAACTGCTCAACAGACGTCACTTTTTCAGGATCAAGTAATTCAACAATTCGATTCCAACGCTCGTGAATAAACACTCTATAGCCTCCGTTTTCCCTTGTCCTGCCTTTTTAACATCAGGACTCCCTGCCACTGCAATAAACAGCGCAGGTGTATTTTCGGCTCTGTTATACCTAATGGAGCGACAGAAGCTAATTAAAACGCTCAGGGCGACTGCGCACTTGCTTTACTCCGCAGATTTAGGCTTATTGACCGCCCCTAAATACTATATGAGTCGTCAGCTCATGCTTACAAGCCTCGGTACACTCTATGTCTAAAGAATCAAACTGCGTTTTCGTTTTTGATATCGGAAAAACCCATATCAAAGTTACTGTACTGGCCCGCGGCGGTGAGGCACTGTATCAAAACAGAACATCTAACCGTGTGGTCAGCCGGTATCTTTATGACAGCTTTGACATCGGCAGGACTTGGGAATGGCTCTGCGAGCAATTGGCTTACGCCGGCGGACTTTACGATATTGATACAATCAGCATCGCAACCCACGGCGCAGCGGCAGCCTTGGTAGATTTAAAAACAGGTCGGACGCTTCTGCCGGTAATGGATTATGAATTTACAGACTATCCTGATCTCCCGACAGATTATGACAGGCTGCGGCCGGATTTTACTTTAACGGGCAGTCCGCGCTTTCCGGCCGGCCTGAATTTAGGCCGTCAATTACATTGGCAATCCAATATCTTGTCGCGCCGCGCTCGAGCGGACGCCTGCCTGCTTATGTATCCTCAATATTGGGCATGGCGACTGACGGGCAAATCGAGCAGCGAGGTGACATCCCTTGGCTGTCACACCGATCTTTGGGACGTCAATCAAAACAAGCCGACGGAACTGCTCGACACGCTCGGCTTTACCGATGCCCTGCCCCCGCTTCAACCGGCTTGGGAGCCGGTCGGCACGCTGTCACCTGAGCTATCAGAGGCGTGCAATATCCGGGGTGATTGCAAAGTTTTACCGGGCGTTCACGACAGTAATGCCGGCTATGTGGCGTTTTTGAAATACCCGAAGGCGCGCCGACCTACCGTGATTTCATCGGGGACGTGGTCAGTCATTATGGACCCGCAAGTCGCGCCTGCATCTTTGGACGCAACCAAAGATATGCTGGTCAATGTGGACGCACAGGGCAATGCTTTGTGCACGGCACGTTATATGGGCGGTCGCGAATTCGGTTTGGTTTGTGAACGCCTGAACACCGACATTGCGACAACATTTACCGATGACGATGTCGATAAAATCATCCGGACAAACACCTTCGTCATGCCAAATTTCTGCACCGGCGCAGGCCCTTACCCGGACAGAGTGCCTGACATCACCTCAGACACTTCAATCACGCAAATCAACGGCAAAGCCGCCGCGACGCTTTACAGCGCGCTGATGCTTGATGATATTTTGCGCCGGCTGTCACCGGATACGCGCCGCGACATTGTAATTGAGGGCAGCTTTGCCGCCAATGAAGTGCTGTGCCGAGTCTTAGCAGCGCTCAACCCTGATCGGGCCGTAATACGTCATCGCGAAGGGAACGGCGTAACAACGGGATGCTTTATGCTGGCACGGTGGGCAGATTTCCCTGAATCCGAAGTCATCGCCCAAGACAATCCGCCGGTCACGCCGTATCATCATAAAGACTTACAGACTTATGCCGCAAAATGGCGTGAAAGAGCACGGTCTGAATAATCTCGCAATAACAGACGCTCAGGAGCGCTGAAGCCGCGCTTTTCGCGCGCAGTCAGGCGCACGTGCGGATAATCCCGATGAAGCTTGCGGATGGCTTGCGGGAGTAAATAGGGCCCGGCCGCCGGCAATACGCCGAGGCGCACTCGCCCTGCTAATATCCCCGACGCTTCGCAGGATATGGATTGTAAGTCTTCGTTTTGCCGCCGGCCGCCTTGCTCATCATGCCGGTCTCGGCAATCGCGACGCGATATTGGAGCTGCCTCACGCTTAGCTTCATGGAAACTCACATGCATAAGTTTAAACTATACATAATATAGTTTCTTTATATTTTATTTATAGCAAGCCGTCTCCTATCTCTAACTTGCGTAACCAAAGGAGATAAAAATGTTTCGCGTTAAACAAAGTCAATCACTTCCCCGGCAACTGAGCGGCGTACTGAGCCATATAAGCACGCAGTTCGCAGACGCGGCTCTCATGTCTGAACGCGCCGCAGTGGTCCCGATGAGAGCGCAAAGCTCTGCCTCGCCGGCTTTGCGCCGGAGACGGGCCCGCAGATTGGCCGCCGGATCGGGCGGCGCTATCCGCTCGACGTGGTTTTAGTTTAGCGCATGGAATTGACATGAGATTTGAGCAGGCCGCCCTCCCTCCCCTCAAGACGCCGGACAGCCGCGCCCCTTCCCCCAGCCGGCGACTTTCAAGCCTCATGTCAAAACCGAAAATTTAAAGACACAACACGCGCCCTGATAAAAGGATATTGGCTATGAGATATTTAAAAGACACTGTTAAAAAGCTGAAAGCAGAGCTGGCTTTGCTGGCCCTGATCGTAACGATAGGCTTTGCGGCATAATAATTGCCGCCGCAATGACGCGGCCATGCGCAAATAAAAAGATCGGCTTTGTCCACAGCGGCGAATATAGGAACCGTATCGTCCGTCCTGCGTAGAACTAAAGATCACATTTATCTAAGCTCGGCCAATGCCGGGCCGATTTTATTTGAACGGAAAAATTCATGCCGCGTATTGTCACGAAAATACAGGACTTCTTAAAGCTCGAAACGTCTGCCGGATTTGTCCTGATGGCCGTCGCCATATTGGCTCTGATTGCTAATAACTCACCGCTCGCGGGCTTTTATTCCGGCTTCTTATCAACACCCGTCGAGGTTCAATTCGGCAGCTTTGAAATCGCCAAACCGCTTTTGCTTTGGATCAATGACGGCTTAATGGCGATCTTCTTTTTCCTTGTCGGATTAGAGATAAAGCAGGAAGTCATGGAGGGCGAGCTATCAAGCTTGGATAAAGCTGCCCTGCCTCTGTTTGCGGCACTGGGCGGCATTGTTGCCCCCGCGGCGATATATTTATTTTTAAATTGGTCTGACCCGGTCACCGTGCAGGGCTGGGCGATACCGGCCGCAACCGATATTGCCTTTGCGCTGGGCGTGTTGGCGTTGGTGGGATCGCGCGTCCCCGTTTCTATGAAGATTTTGCTGCTCGCCGTAGCCATCATTGATGATTTGGCCGCAATTATCATCATCGCTCTTTTCTATACACAAGACCTGTCTCTCACGGCACTGGGTTGGGGCGGGCTGGGCACAATCGGGCTTTTCGCCCTTAACCGGATGGGGGTAACGCGAATAACGCCCTATGCGCTGATCGGCGTGTTCGTGTGGGCCTGCGTATTAAAATCAGGCGTCCATGCAACGCTTGCCGGCGTTGTGACCGCCTTGGCAATCCCGCTCAAAGCAAAAACGCCCGATGAAAGCTCGCCTTTACACCGCGCAGAGCATGGCCTGCATATATGGGTGGCGTTTCTTATTCTTCCGCTGTTTGCCTTTGCCAATGCGGGCGTATCCCTTAAAGGAATCAGCCCGGGTGACCTTATCGCGCCCCTGCCGCTAGGCATCGCTCTGGGATTGTTTTTCGGTAAACAGATCGGCGTATTCTCGCTGGCATGGATGGCCGTAAAGCTGGGCTGGGCTAAGCTTCCAAGCGACGCTAATTGGTGTCAGGTTTACGGCATTGCCTGCCTGACCGGCATCGGTTTCACCATGAGTCTGTTTATCGGCACGCTCGCATTTGAAGGGGATGAGCTTTTAAACGCCGTGCGAATCGGTGTGTTAATGGGCTCGATAGCGTCCGGGCTTTTGGGCTTCATCCTTTTAAGATTGTTCTGCGTAAACAAGCCCGAATCAATTCATAAGCGACGAACCGAATAGGCGCGTTGCGCGCCGGACTTGTCAGGGGGACAAAATGAGCGAGACGAAGACACTGAAAAAGAACCTGACGCTGTTTGACGTCTATGCCATGTCAACCGGCGCCATGTTCAGCTCAGGCCTGTTTTTATTGCCGGGAATTGCGGCCTCTTACACGGGTAATTCAGTTTATTTGGCCTACCTGCTTGCAGGCTTTCTCATTTTGCCGGCCATGTATTGCATGGCCGAGCTGTCCACCGCTATGCCGAAAGCGGGCGGAACCTATTACTTTCTTGACCGGGCGATGGGACCGTTAATGGGCACAATCGGCGGGTTGGGATCATGGGTTGCGGTTGTATTCAAAAGCGCTTTTGCGCTCGTCGGTATGGGCGCGTATTTGGGTATATATCTTGATCTGCCGTTCACAATTACGGCCATATTGCTGACCCTGGCTTTCGGGGCCATCAATATCTTCGGGGCCAAAGAAACAACGCTTTTGCAGCGTATATTGGTGACAACGCTTGTTGTTATTCTTATCGGCTTCTGCCTGTTCGGGCTAAAGTCAACCGGCGTTGGCAAAGCTTTTGTCCCCGAGGCCGATTACGGCGCGTTTTTCAAATCCGGCGTAATAGGATTTGTTTCGACCATCGGACTTGTTTTCGTCTCCTACGCCGGCCTGACTAAAGTCGCCAGCGTGGCTGAGGAAGTCCAAAATCCGGACCGGAACATACCGCTGGGCATGACACTGTCGCTGATTACCGCCACCATTATTTATACAATCGGCACGCTTATCCTTATTAAGCTTTTAGAGCCGCAAGCGCTCTATGACAGCCTGACGCCGATTGCAGACGCCGGCCGCGTTTTCTTAAACGATTGGCCGTTTGATATTGGCGTTATATTGATTGTCGTTGCCGCTATCGCCGCGTTTGCTTCAACGGGCAATGCCGGCATTATGTCAGCGTCGCGCTATCCTTACGCTATGGCGAAGGACAAGCTTGTCCCTGAAAAGCTTTCAGGCATCGGCAAGTTCGGCACGCCGACACTGTCGATTATCGCAACCGTCTTTGCCATGATTGCAGTTCTGGCCCTGTTTGATGTTGCCTCTGTGGCCAAGCTCGCATCCGCCTTTCAGCTTTTGCTGTTCGGACTGGTCTGCATTGCCGTGATTGTCATGCGCGAGTCCCGAATTGACAGCTATAAGCCCGGCTTTAAAGCGCCGTTTTATCCTTGGCTGCAAATTACCGGCATTCTGATTTCTTTCTGGCTGATTATCGAAATGGGTATTTTGGCGATTGCCTTTACCGGCATGGTGACGATTGGCTGCGCGCTCTGGTATCAATTTTACGGCGCGAAAAGAACCGTGCGCCGAGGCGCGATTTTTCATATTCACGAACGTCTGGGACAGCAGCGCTATGAAGGTCTCGAGCGTGAGCTGATGACCATTATTCACGACCGCACCCAAGCGGAAAACCTCTCTTATGAGGCCGTCATTGCCCGCAGCGTCATGATGGACTTTCGCTACGGCCGCTATGATTTGCCCGCGCTTCATGAGATCCTGATTGAGCAATCGGACGCCCGGTTCGACATTGATGCCGAGCTTATTAAAACAGAGTTTTCAGATGAACGCTTAAAGCTCAGTCCGATTAATCAGGGCGTCTTTATTGCCTATCAAAATACGCCTGACATAGAGCAGCCTGAGCTTTTCGTGCTGCGCTTCGGGCCGCAAGCCAAGCTGGACTTATCTCAAGCGAAAGCGGCGCACACTCTGATGTTCCTGCTAACGCCGGACAAGCCCGCAGGTCTTGATTTGCGATTGGCCGGACATTTGGCGGAAGTCGTGCAGAGCGACCATTTCGAAACCCGGTGGTTGTCGGCAAAAACAGACAAGGAAATGAATGAAGTCCTCATGCGCGATGACCATTTCCTGCACGGCCCTGTCACCTCTTTCCCGGCCCTGGCCGGGCAAATCGGTAAACCGATCAGCGAGGTTGAAATTGCTAATTCCTGCCTGATCGCCTTGATTGAACGCGGCGGGAAAGTCATGGCGGCAACCCCCGATATCCGACTGCTTAAAGGCGATGAAGTCGCGATTATCGGTGAGCCGGAAGACTTAGCGGGGCTTCAACGCAAGCTCGGGGCCTGATCGTAATGTCTCTTGATCTTGCGCTTTCGACAATTCTGTCCCCGATCGTCCTGTTCTTTGTCTTAGGCTTATTTGCAGCCCTTTTGCGGTCGCAAATGACAGTCCCCGAAGCCTTTGCAAAGGGCTTGGCGATTTATCTGATGATGGCGATTGGCTTGAAAGGCGGGGTCGAGATGTCAAAAGCGACGCTGGGCCCGGATATTTTAATCCTGGCCGCTGTCGCCATCTTGCTGTCATTTTTAATTCCGTTTTTGGCCTACAACGCCCTGCGCATCACAAGCAAGATGGACCGCATCAATGCCGCCGCCACGGCCGGCCATTACGGCTCGATTTCCATTGTAACCTTTGTGGCGGCAACACAAGCCCTTCAATATGCAGGGATTGTCACATCCGGATATATGGTCGCCATCGCCGCGCTTATGGAAGTCCCGGCAATTATCTCTGCCCTGCTTCTGGCCCGCCGGGGCCTGAGCAAAGGCGGAGAGGTCGCCGGCTCTGAAAAAGGCGAGCTGTTTCGCGAGGTCATGCTCAATGCCTCCGTCGTTGTCCTTGTTGGCTCGCTGATTATCGGCTGGGTAACGGGGGAGCAAGGTATGGAGAAAATATCACCGTTTTTTGTAACGCCGTTCCAAGGCGTTCTTTGCTTATTCCTGCTTGATATGGGCCTGTCCGCCGGACGCGGCCTGCGCCAAGGCTGGCGGGATTTAAACGTTGGCGCGCTGAGCTTCGGTATTTATATGCCGTTGATAAGCGCGGCGATTACAGCCGGTATTTGTAAAGCGCTGTCTATGACCCTCGGCGACACGGCGCTGCTGATAACCTTGGCGGCATCTGCGTCTTACATTGCTGTTCCGGCCGCCATGCGACTGGCTTTGCCCAAAGCCAAACCGTCCATATATTTGACCCTGTCATTGGGAGTCACCTTTCCGTTTAACTTAACCCTTGGCATCCCGCTCTATATTTTACTGGCGCAATGGGTCGTGTCTTAGGAGGCTTTATGTTTAGCAAGAAACGCATTGAATTAATTATTGAAAAGCCGGCGTTTAAACGCGCCTGCCGCGTTTTTGAAGACAGCGGCGTAACAGGCTATACGGCCCTGCCCTGCATGGCCGGTTATGGCAACGGGAACCGCTGGCAAAGAGGCACAGACCTATCCGCCAGTCGCGATATGGTCATGATTATCTCTATTGTTGACGAAGACTTACTGCCAAAAATTACGCAGCAATTAGAAAACCTCATCGGCGCCCATATCGGCGTTCTCAGCTTGGCCGATGTTCAGGTTATTCGCGATGACAGATTTTAACGCCGACGAATTAAGACCGAAATAATCAAGTCAGAAATGACTGCGGCGGATTTGCTGCATTTGCAAATAAGCGCTCAATCTGCGCGTCGCTGACGCTTTCAAGGCTGTCATGGGACCATTTCGGATTACGGTCTTTGTCGATTAATTGCGCCCGTATGCCTTCGTAGAAGTCTTGGGTTTTTAAAAAGTTCAAAGATAAGTCCAGTTCTTGTGCCATGGCCGCGCGAAAGTCCAAACCAAGGCCGCGCTTTATCGCCTCAAAGGTCACGCAAAGGGCGAGCGGACTTTTGGCGCGGATAGACTTGGCTTGCTTGGCCGCCCACTCCCCGGTCATACCGTCCAGCGCGCGCAAAATTGACGGGACATCTTTTTCATTAAACGCGCTCAACGCCGCCGGCATATCCGCATCCATCGGGCCGGGTTTTAAAAAATTCGCCATAACCGCGGCAACCGCTTCGTCGCTGCCGTTCAGCGGCGCCGCGCCAAGAGCGGCCGTAAACGCGGCGTGCCGGTCTGACGGAATATAGCCGTTCGCCACGCCAATCTCCAGCGCCTCCGCCGTCTTCAGCCGCGCGCCGGTCAAGCCGAGCCATTGGCCGATATCCAGGCCCAATCGCGGTAAAAAATACGTCCCGCCGACATCGGGAAAATAGCCGATACCGGTCTCCGGCATGGCAAACAGCGTATCATCCCCCGCGATCCTGTATTGCCCATGAACTGATAAACCGACGCCCCCGCCCATAATAAACCCGTCAATCAGGGTAATATAAGGCTTGGAATAACGCTCTATGAGATCGTTCAGCGCATATTCCGTGCGCCAAAAATGCTCGGCCCGGTCATCGCCGGCTTTACCGCTGTCATGGAGCAGGATAACGTCCCCGCCGGCGCAAAAGGCCCGATCCCCCGCCCCGTCAATCAGAACGGCCCCGATCCGCTCATCCGCCTCCCACACGAGCAAAAGCCGGGTAATTTCATCCACCATAGGCTGCGTGAGCGCATTGAGCGCTTTAGGCCTGTTCAGAGTGATATGCCCAAGATTTCCGGTGACATTTGAGACGATTTGATCAGTCATGATAAGTATGTCCTCATCCGTTTCCTCTGCCGCCCCGGCAAGCGCACGGCTGCCGCAAACTGCCACGCCATATCTCGGATAAGGATCCGGGCTTCTGTGAGAGTGAAGTTCACTTAGGCGTTTACCCTTCTGCGACGACGAAATGGCGAGAGCAAGACGGTAAACAGTATCCAGCCTCCTGCAAATCCTCCTGCCGCATGCGCAGCGCCAATACCGGAGACAGGAATTGCGGGCTGATAAACAGCAAGCGTATCTTTGCTTAGCTCAGCATCTCGCTCCTTTGCGAAAACCCAAAGGCGAGACAACGGGCCTGCCGACTCCATAGACTCATAGTGAGCGCTGAGGCGCGCGTACCGCTTCAAAACTGCACTGATACTCTCGCCACGATCTGTCAAAAATTCGTCACCGGATTTTTCATAGCGTGACAAGGCCTCGTCCCGGGTCAGTCCGGCGCGACGGGCATCAGCATCAAACCCGGTAACTATCATCTGCAATTCCTGAACAGCTCCACCCAGACGCTGACGATATTGCTGGGCATATTCGGGAAATTGCGACGCTGCTGCGCCGCAAATCAAAGCCATAATTAAAGTCAGCAGTTTTTTCATACCGCCCTAAAACGTCGGAATGACAAATGCGCTGTCGCTGCTTTGCTCCTCGGGCGCGGGCCATCTTTGGGTAACGGTTTTGACTTTGGTGTAAAAGCGCAGACCTTCCATACCGTACTGATTGGCATCACCGAAGGCAGAGCGTTTCCAGCCGCCGAAGGAATGATAGGCAACCGGCACCGGGATTGGCACGTTAATGCCAACCATGCCGACCTCGACGCGGTCAGCAAATTCACGGGCGACGCGGCCGTTTTGGGTAAAGATAGCGACGCCGTTTCCATATTGATGAGCGCTGGGCAATTTCAGCGCGTCTTCAAAATTATCCGCGCGCACGATTTGCAGCACCGGCCCAAAAATCTCGTCGTGATAGGTTTCCATATCGGCGGTGACATTGTCTAAGAGCGACGGTCCGATAAAGAAGCCGTCTTCATAGCCTTGTAATTTAAAGTCACGTCCGTCGACCAGCAGCGTCGCGCCTTCCTTAACGGCTTTGGTGACATTGTCGGCAATGCTGTCGCGGTGAACTTCGGACACGACGGGGCCGTAATCGGCATCCGGGTCTTCGGACACGCCGACTTTCATGGCTTCAATGGCGGGCAGCATTTTTTCCAAAAACCGCTCTGCGGTGCCCTCACCGACAGGAACGACAACCGGCAAGGCCATGCAGCGTTCTCCGGCCGAGCCATATGCCGCGCCGAGAATATCTTTAACCGCTTGGTCCATATTGGCGTCCGGCATGATGATGCCGTGGTTTTTCGCCCCGCCCATACATTGCGAGCGCTTGCCGTTAGCCGTGGCGCGGGCGTAAACATATTGCGCAATATCGCTGCTGCCGACAAAACTGACAGCTTGAATAATCGGATGGTCGCAAATGGCATCGACAATTTCTTTGTCGCCGTTAATGCATTGCAAAAGTCCGGGCGGGCCGCCGGCTTCGACGAACAACTCCGCGAGGCGCATCGGCACGCTCGGGTCTTTCTCGCTCGGCTTGAGGATACAGGCATTACCGGTCGCAATGGCCATGCCGAACATCCACATCGGAATCATCGCCGGGAAGTTAAACGGCGTAATGCAGCCGACGACGCCCAGCGGCTTGCGCATAGAGTAAACGTCAATTTGCGGACCGGCCCCGTAAGTATGCTCGCCTTTTTGGCCGTGGGGAACGCCGCAGGCAAATTCGATAACATCGACGCCGCGAATGACATCGCCCCGGCTGTCCGCGAGCACCTTCCCGTGCTCTGATGACAACATAGCGGCGAGCGCGTCCATATTCGCTTCGACCAGAGCTTTATAGTCAAACAAAATGCGGGAGCGGCGCTGCGGGTTGGTCGCCGCCCATTTAATCTGCGCGGCCTCAGCGGATTTCACGGCAGCATCTAATTCAGCAGGCGTGGCCATGGAGACCTTGGCCTGAACGGCGCCGGTATTGGGATTAAACACATCTTTCGTGCGCGCGCCTGTTCCGGCGACCCGCTGCCCGTCTATGTAATGTCCGATCGTTTGCATAGCGCTTCTCTCATTTGACTGTTTAAACGACTAATACCGCAATCTGCGCGCGGGTAAACCGGTTTAATTCGGCAGCAGAAATTTGGCCTTGCTTCATCACGATTGCTTATAGTTTTTCCGGAACATTTTAAGTCCCCGGCCATTGATAGGGTAAGACGCCGCAACGCAGCGGCATCGCGATAAGCAATAGTAAAATCGATGAAGGTTTTACCGCGGTTTCCTAACTCTAAAGGAGACATTTATGACAAAATTATCAAATTCAAAAGTTCTGATTATCGCCACATCGGGTTTTCAGGAAGACGAGCTGTTTTCACCCCGCAAAGCCATGATGGATCACGGGGCGACCGTGCATTTAGCCTCGCCGGATTTGGGCGAAATTTCCGCAGGCGAAGGCGACAGCAAATCGATCACTCCGGACATGGTCGTGACGGATGTGCAGGTTGCTGATTATGACGCCGTCATTCTCCCGGGAGGTTTGGCCAACCCCGACACATTGCGCGTCAACGAAGACGTGACAGGCTTAGTACGCGAATTTGCCGAAGACGGAAAAATTATCGCCGCCGTGTGTCATGCCCCGTGGATTTTAATCGACGCCGGTTTGGCCGAAGGCCGCGAAATGACATCATACCATACGATTGCGACCGATTTAAAAAACGCCGGCGCGAACTGGGTGGATAAAGAGGTTGCTGTCAGTAACGGTATTATCACCAGCCGCTCGCCGGATGATTTGGATGCGTTTAACGCCAAAATCGTCGAAGAAATACGCGAAGGCAAACATAAGCGAGATATACAAAAAGCCGCCGCCTAACTCATTTCCCTCACCTGTCCCGCTTCATGCGGGACTTTTTTTATGCGCCTTGCAAACGCCGCAGGCGCGACTATCTTTAAGTCCATGAGCGCTTCTGAAAATCTGCAAATTGTCGGCTCCGGCCAAGCCCCCGCAGCTTGGGTTCCCCATCGCCCTGCCCGCCCTGAAAAAGCGGAAGGCGGCAAGAAGTTTCGTCTGGTGTCGGAGTTCTCTCCGAAAGGCGATCAACCGCAGGCGATTAAAGAGCTGTGCGAAGGTTTGGCAGAAAAAGAGCGCGATCAGGTTCTGCTCGGCGTCACAGGTTCCGGCAAAACGTTTACAATGGCAAAAATCATTGAGCAGACCCAGCGGCCCGCTCTAATCCTTGCGCCTAACAAAACCTTGGCCGCACAATTATACGGTGAGTTTAAATCCTTCTTTCCGGATAATGCGGTTGAATATTTCGTCTCTTACTACGACTATTATCAGCCGGAAGCCTATGTCCCGCGCACGGATACATTTATCGAAAAAGACAGCAGCGTAAACGAGCAGATTGACCGCATGCGCCACGCCGCCACGCGCTCAATATTAGAACGTGATGACTGTATTATCGTCGCGTCTGTGTCCTGCATTTACGGTATCGGCTCGGTTGAAACTTACACCGCAATGACCGTTGACATTGCGCAGGGACAAACGATTGATCAGCGCGGATTTATGCAGCAGCTGGTCGAGTTGCAATATAAGCGAAACGATGTCGGGTTTGCGCGCGGCACGTTTCGGGTGCGCGGCGACACAGTCGAAGTCTTCCCGGCCCATTATGATGATCGCGCCTGGCGGTTTGATTTTTTCGGTGATGAAGTCGACTCTATTGCCGAATTTGAGCCCCTGACCGGCAAGACGCAGGCGGCGCTGAAGTCTGTTCGCATTTACGCCAATTCTCATTACGTCACGCCGCGCCCGACGCTTAATCAAGCGCTGAAGAAAATTAAAACAGAGCTGAACCAAACGCTGGAACGCTTTGAAAAAGAAGGCAAATTGCTCGAAGCGCAGCGCCTCGCCCAGCGTACGGAATTTGATTTGGAAATGATGGCGGCGCAGGGCTTTTGTTCCGGCATTGAAAATTACAGCCGTTACCTCACAGGCCGCGCGCCGGGCGAACCGCCGCCCACCATGTTTGAATATTTGCCGGACAATGCGCTTATCTTCACCGATGAGAGCCATGTCTCTGTGCCGCAAATCGGCGCGATGAGTAAGGGCGACCGCAACCGCAAACTGACCCTGACAGAGCACGGATTTCGCCTGCCCTCGGCTATGGATAACCGTCCGCTGACCTTTGGCGAATGGGACGCTATGCGCCCGCAAACGGTTCATGTTTCCGCCACGCCCGGCGATTGGGAAATGGAGCGCACAGGCGGCATATTTGTCGAGCAGGTTATCCGGCCGACCGGCCTGATCGACCCGCCCGTGGAAATCCGTCCTGTGGCCAAAGACGGCGCGTCGCAAGTCGATGATGTGATTGACGAAGCGCGCAAAACAACCGCGCGCGGTTACCGGTCTTTGATTACGACGCTAACTAAGAAAATGGCCGAAGACCTGACAGAATATATGCACGATCAGGGTATTAAGGTGCGCTATATGCACAGCGATATTGATACGCTGGAACGCATTGAGATTATCCGCGATTTGCGTATGGGCGTGTTTGACGTGCTTATCGGAATTAACCTGCTGCGCGAAGGTTTGGATATTCCGGAGTGCGCTTTTGTCGGGATTTTAGACGCGGACAAAGAAGGCTTTTTACGCAGCGAAACATCGCTCATTCAAACGATTGGCCGGGCCGCGCGAAACTCCGAAGCAAAGGTCGTGCTCTATGCTGATAAAGTCACCGGCTCTATGCAGCGCGCTATGGACGAAACTGATCGTCGCCGCGAAATTCAAATTGCTTACAATCTGGAACACGGCATCACGCCGAAAACCGTTCTGCGTCAGGTCATGGGCCGCGTCGGCGACACCGATGAAGGCAAAGCCATTCAGGCCGAGCGTGACAGTTACACCCCGACCGGACAGAAGAAAAAATCCCGCGGATCGCGCAATCAGCCTTACGGCGAATTCCAAGAAGAGGCCGAACCGTTCATCGGCCAAAACATGGCCGCCGTCATGGCCGACATGGAAAAGCGCATGTTCATCGCCGCAGAAAACCTCGAGTTTGAAGAGGCCGCCCGGCTGCGCGATGAAATGAACCGCCTCAAAAAAGAAGCGGAA
>CALLVD010000003.1 GCA_938010385.1 uncultured Robiginitomaculum sp. | reverse complement strand
AAAACCCCGCGCCAGGAAAAATTCATTAAATCCATGCAGGAAAATACGATTATTTTCGGCGTGGGTCCGGCCGGGACCGGTAAGACATTTTTGGCCACGGCTTACGGCGCGAGCCTGCTCGCGCGCGGCGAGATTGCGCGCTTTATCGCCTGCCGTCCGGCCGTGGAGGCCGGCGAGAATCTCGGCTTTCTGCCGGGCGATCTGAATGAAAAAGTCGACCCGTATATGCAGCCCATTTGGGACGCGCTTTACATGACGCTGGGCCGCGAAGAAACCGAACGGCGCAAGCTGTCCGGCGAGATTGAAATTGCGCCGCTGGCCTTTATGCGCGGGCGCACCTTGTCTGATGCC
Organism: uncultured Robiginitomaculum sp.; assembly: GCA_938010385.1. Classification (GTDB taxonomy): domain Bacteria; phylum Pseudomonadota; class Alphaproteobacteria; order Caulobacterales; family Maricaulaceae; genus Robiginitomaculum. The sequence goes on along the minus strand of CALLVD010000003.1, from coordinate 7,605 downwards.
TTTGTGGTGATTGACGAGGCGCAAAACGCGACTTTGGCGCAAATGAAAATGGTGCTGACCCGGCTTGGAGAGCGCGCCAAATATGCCGTGACCGGCGATCCGACCCAGTCGGATTTGCCGCGCAATCAAGTGTCCGGCCTGGCCCATGCGCTGGGCATTTTGGACGGGATTAAAGGCATTGATTCCATCGAGTTTTTAGCCTCTGACGTTGTTCGCCATCCGCTGGTCGGAAAAATCGTCGATGCCTATGAGAAAGACGCAAAAGCGTCTATGCTGAACCTGTAATGCCTGCGCGCCCCGACATACCGGCTGAACCGGAGCCTGACCCGGCAGGACCGGCCATTGATATTGCCTTGCTTGATGACCGCTGGGCACGCGACATTGCTGATCCGGAGGCGCTGTGCACGGAGGCCGCTCGCGCGGCAGCAAATGCGATTAAGACCCCGCAAAGCGCAGATCTGTCCGTCGCCTTTATGGATGACGCGCAGATACAAACGCTGAACGCGCAATACCGGGGTAAGGACAAGCCGACCAATGTGCTGTCTTTTCCGCCGGACGGGTTTAATCCGGTCATGGGCGATATTGCCCTGGCCTACGAGACCTGCGCCCGGGAAGCGGCGGAGAAAAATATCAGCCTGCGCGCCCATACAGCCCATCTGATTGTTCACGGTTATTTACATTTATCGGGCTATGATCATTTGGAAGAAGCGCAGGCCGTGCAGATGGAAGCGCTGGAAATTGCCGCTTTAAAAACACTGGGACTTGATAACCCTTATGAGGAAAATAATGTCTGATACAGACGACAGCCCGTCATTTTTAGCCCGAGTCTTCGGACGGGATAATGAGCCGGACTCGCCGGCCGAAACCGTGGCCGAAGTCGCCCGCGATACAATGATTTCGGCCGCGGAGAAATTCCACGTTCTGCGCGTTGACGATGTCATGGTGCCGCGCGCCGATATTCGCGCCGTGGCGCAAACCGCGACTTTAAAGGAACTGACAGACACGTTTGAAGACGCCTCACATTCGCGCTTGCCCATATATGGCGAGACACTGGATGAGCCGGTCGGCATGGTCCACATCAAAGACGTTCTGCCTTATCTGGGCTTTGGGCAAAAAGCCCGCACGCGAAACAGCAATAAAGCCTTTGCGGACAAAAAGGTCATCAAAGCGATTAAACGTCCGGTCCTGTTTGTGCCGCCGTCCATGCTCGCCCAAGACCTGCTGCGCCGCATGCAGGCGCGCCGGGTGCATATGGCTTTGGTCGTCGACGAATATGGCGGCACGGACGGGCTGGTCACGCTTGAAGATTTGATGGAGCAAATTGTCGGCGACATTGAAGACGAGCATTCCGACGATGAGATAGAAATTACGGCGGTTGACGGCGGCAAGGTTTGGGATGTGGACGCGCGCGCGAGCATTGTCGATTTTGAAAATAAATTTGGCCGTGAAATTGCGACGGACGAACAAGAAGACGATGTCGACACGCTGGGCGGGCTGGTCTTTACCTTGGCCGGGCGCGTGCCTGAGCAGGGCGAGATTATTGCCCATCCTTTCGGCATTGAATTTGAAGTTTTGGAAGCCGATGCGCGACGGGTTAAAAAGCTGCGCGTGCGCGCCGATGACGCCGGCGCGGATGATTAAGCCATGAGCCGGGCTATCGCGTCATTGCAGAATATGCGCGGGCGCGGCGGCTTTCTGATTTGCATTATGCTTGGCGCGTCCGCTGTGCTCGGGCATGCGCCTTTGTTTATCTGGCCGGCGTTTGTGCTGTCCCTGTCCTTATTCTGGGTGCATTTAGACGCGCTGATTATGGCCGCAGAACGTCCGGGCCGGGCGGCATTTTGGGCCGGATGGGCCATGGGCTTCGGCTATTTTTTAGCCGGGCTGTACTGGGTTGCTTCGGCCTTTTTAACCCGCGGCGGCGCCTATGTCTGGCTGACCCCGATCGGCGTTTTATTAATGCCGGCCGGCCTGGCTTTTTTCTGGGCGCTCGCGGCGCTGAGCTATGCCAAGCTGCGCGCGCGCATGTCTTCGCCGGCGGCCGGCGCGTTTCTGTTTGCCGGTATTTTATTTATTTTCGAATGGCTGCGCGGGCATATCCTGTCCGGCTTTCCGTGGAACCTGCCCGGATATATTTGGGAGGCCGGCGGCGCGGTTTCGCAAAATGCGTCTTATATGAGCATTTACGGTGTCAGCGCTGTGACCTTATTGTTTGCGCTCAGCATCGGCCCGGCGCTGCTGAGCGGCCCGTCAAAACTGCGGCGCTTTTTGCCGCCATTACTGATGAGTCTGATTGTTTTGGCAGGGGTAAGCTTCGGAAATCAAAGATTAAACACAGCAAATGTACAATTTGTCGCAGGCACGAATCTTCGCGTGATTCAGGCCAAGATTGATCAAAAAGATAAATATGGCACGGGCGGGTACAGCCGCACGATTGATACCTATTTGGATTTATCCCAAGCGCCGGCAAGCGCGCCGCTGACCCATGTTATTTGGTCAGAGGGCGCCATTCCCGGATTTGTTCTGGAAGATGCGAGTCTGTTACAGGCGATTGATTATATTTTTGCCGGCGGACCGGATCTTTATATGGGCGCAACACGGCGCACGCCGGACCCGGCGGCGCAAGACGGCCTGCGTTATTATAACAGTCTTGCCGCCCTGCGGTCGACCGGAACCGGCGCGCCGGAAATCCTGGGCTTTTATAACAAAAGTAAGCTCGTGCCGTTTGGAGAATATTTTCCGGGCAATTCGCTGATTGCAGGTCTCAATATACCATCTTTGAGCGCCGCAACTGCATCTTTTGATAAGGGAAATCCCGAAACGTCAATTTTTGACGGACTGCCGGCAGTCAGCGTCCAGATTTGCTATGAATCAATTTTTCCGGGCTTCACGCCAAGCGCGCCGCAACCCGAATGGATTTTGAATATTTCAAACGATTCATGGTTTGGAAAAAGCTCCGGCCCGCATCAACATTTCAATCAGGTTCGCTACCGCGCAATCGAAGAAGGCCTGCCGGTTGTCAGGGCTGCTGCATCCGGTTTTTCCGGCTTTGTAGACCCTTGGGGGCGCGTCATTAAAACGCTCCCGCTTGAGGCTTCCGGCCCGATAGACAGCCCGTTGCCAAAATCCATTCCCAAAAATACCAAACGCTGATCCGCATTAATAACGCAAGCAATGCGCCTCGGAATCACCGGTCGACATCTTGTAATTATCCGATAACTCCTCTAAGCTTTTTAAGCTTTTAATACGGGGGTACGTCATTAGAAGCGGGATGCTCGGGAAAAATAATACGATTTTTAAATCGAACCGGGAATCAAGCGTTTAGAGTAAGCGCGAAATAACAGGGCAAAGGGGATAATATACTATGCAATCAAAGCACGCAGCACGCTCACCGAATCCGGTGGACATCCATGTCGGAACACGAGTGCGATTAAGACGACAAGTCTTAAAAATGAGTCAGGAAAAACTCGGCGACCAACTCGGCGTCACATTTCAACAAGTTCAAAAATATGAACGCGGTGCAAACCGCGTCGGGGCCAGCCGCCTTTGGCGCATGGCCGAAGTTTTAGAAGTGCCGGTCAATTTCTTTTTTGAAGGCTTGGGCGATCATATGCCAATCGGCGGATTTGCCGAAGACGAGCAGCGCCCGATTGTTTACGATTTCATCAATTCATCAGACGGCGTCGCTTTGGCTCTCGCTGTATCGAAGATCAAAAGCAAGCCGGTGCGTCGCCGCATTTTAGAGCTGGCGCGCTCTTTATCCGAGGATGACGGCAACGAAGAATAGCCGACCTTAAAATAAACGTTTAAATCTCCCGTCTGACCCGTTAGGCCGTAATACAAATTGTATAGCGGCCCGAGTCAGGCGGGATTTTTTATGAGCAGCCCTATGAGCGCAGATACAGACACATCCGGGCATAATCCCGACGGCACAAGACGGCTTTACGGCCGGGCCAAGGGCAAAGCCCTGTCCGCCTATCAGGCGCGGATGATGGCCGAAAAATTGCCGCAAGTCCGGGTGCCGGACGCTCCGGCGGATCCGCTGTCGGGAATTGCCGGCTATGACGCGCAATGGCTGGAGATCGGGTTTGGCGGGGGCGAGCATTTAGTCCACATGGCGAAAACCTATCCGGACGCCGGCCTCATCGGGATTGAACCGTTTGAAAACGGCGTAGCGAAAGTACTCGCCTGTATGGACCGCGAAAACATTGTCAATATCAGCCTGCATCACGGCGATGCCCGCCCGGTCATGGCGCGTATGGCCGATCAAAGCTTTGATAAAATATTTGTATTGTTCCCCGACCCATGGCCGAAAGTCCGCCATTTCAAACGGCGCATTATTGACGCGGAATTTTTGCGCGATGTTCACCGGCTTTTAAAGCCGGGGGGCAAGTTTCGGTTTGCGTCTGACATTATCTCTTATGTCGATTGGACCTTAATCCGCGTCATGGACGATGGCGGGTTTGCGTTCAGCCCCGCCTCCAAAGACGATTGGCGCAAGCCCTATGCCGATTGGCCGGGCACGCGCTATGAGGCCAAGGCCTTTCGCGAAGGCCGCGAATGTCATTATTTTGAGTTCACAAAGATTTAAGCGCCCGGCCGCGCTACCAACTGCCTGAGTTTTCCATATCTTTCCATGGCGCGCGGGGCGGCAGGGCGTCTCCGCGCTGCAAAAGCTCAATACTGATACCGTCCGGCGAGCGTACAAAGGCCATATTGCCGTCGCGCGGCGGACGGTTAATCGTCACGCCGATATCCTGAAACCGCGCGCAGGCCGCGTAGATATCGCTGACCCTGTAAGCCAGATGCCCAAAATTACGCGCGCTGCCGTAATCCTCAGTCACGCCGTTTTCATCCGGCCAATTATAGGTCAGCTCGATCATGGGCAGGCCTTCGGGCAAAGGATAAAAGTCTTTATACCCGCACCGGTCCACATCTTCAGGGCTTGCGAGAAAGACCAGCGTAAAGCGGCCCTTTTCATTCTCAACCCGGCGCAGCTCTGTCAGGCCCAGCCCGTCACAGTAAAATTTCAGCGAGGCGTCAATATCGGTGACGCGCACCATTGTGTGTAAAAATCCCATAGTTTTTCCCTTAAGCCCTTTTAAGCCCGGCCAGTTCCGCTTCCAGAGACCCCGGCAAATTACGATAATAAAGCCGCGCGCCGATATGGCCGATAAAGGCCCAGCCGGCGATAACGCAGCCAAACAGAATAAACTGCCAAACCAGATAGCCGGGCTCAAAGGCGCGTTCTTGGCCGTTCCACCGCCACAAATATTCATAGCTGATTGAAATCAGCGCCAGCATGGGCGGGGTCAGGACCGCCGCCGTGAATAATGTCACCGCCGCATAGACCGGTCCGCGCGCGCCGTGGCTGCGTGTATAAGCGGCCAGAAAGTCATCCCGGTTGATATCCGAATCCACCATGTCATTGGCGCGGCGATAGTCATATTCGCTGATGGCCTCGCCTTTAACCCGGCGCATAATTATGACGGCGCGAACCGCGTTCACGAAAGCCGCGAGCAGCAAGACGGCGATAATCATGTAAATCAGCATAGTCGGTCCTTTAACGCTCCTCTTAATGTGGGCGCGCGCGCAAATCCTTTCAAGGCGCAATTTGCATCTTATATCGCTGCGGCGCGTATGATAGGCATAGGCCCGCGCGCGGGCGCAAACTCGATGATAAGGCTCCTTTATGAAACTCGCTATTTTTTCAGGCTCAACCCGCGACGGCTCCATTAACCGCAAATTAGAGCGGGCCCTGCTGCCAATGCTCAAAGAGGCCGGGTTTGACGTCACAGCCCTGTCGCTGGCTGATTATGACATGCCGATCTATAACGGCGATTGGGAAGAGAAAAACGGCGCGCCGCAGGCCGCCAAAGATTTGGGTAAAAAACTGGCCGCGCAAGATGCCGTTATTGTCGTCACCCCTGAGTATAACGGGAGCCTGCCGCCGGTTTTAAAAAATACGATCGATTGGATGACCCGCATCGACGATATGAGCCAATATCACAATCCCGTCTGGGCGATTGCCGCCTGCACACCCGGGCCCATGTCCGGCATTATGGTCATGCGCCAAGTGCATTATATTTTAACCCGTCTCGGCACGGAAGTTTTGCAGTTCCAATTAGGCGTCGGCAATGCCTCTGACGCTTTTGATGATGACGGCAATCTGAAAAATGAGCGAAACCGCGATATGGCTCAAAAGATGATTTCCAACCTGGCTGAGCGCGCCGCAAAATAATGGCAAAACCGGCGGCAAAGCCTAAGGCGAAGAAAAAGAAGCTGCCGCGATTGCGTCTGTCGCGCGATGAAATTGCGCAAATTTACGCGCACCTTCAAACTTTGGATCCGGAGCCGGTCACAGAGCTGAATTACTCCAACCCGTTCACGCTCGTCGTAGCCGTAGCGCTGTCGGCGCAATCCACGGATGCCGGCGTGAACAAGGCGACGAAAAAGCTTTTTAGGATTGCCGACACGCCGGAAAAAATGGTGGCGCTCGGCGAAGACGCGGTACGCGATCATATAAAAACGATTGGCCTTTACAGAAACAAAGCCAAGAACGTCATCTTGCTGTCGCAAAAACTCATCGATGATTTCGGCAGTGTTGTGCCCGAAGATCGCGACGCGCTGACGACTCTGCCCGGCGTGGGGCGCAAAACCGCCAATGTGGTGATGAATGTGGTTTTCGGTCATCCGACTATGGCGGTAGATACGCATATTTTCCGCGTCGGTAATCGCACCGGCATGGCCCCCGGCAAAGACCCGTTGGAGGTTGAGCTGAACCTGCTCAAAGCCTTGCCGGAGGCGTACGGCCTGCACGCCCATCACTGGCTGATTTTGCACGGCCGGTACACCTGCGTTGCGCGCACGCCCAAATGCTATAACTGCACCATCGCGCATATTTGCAAATTTAAAGACAAGACGCCGGCGGCGAAATAGGCGGCGATGAGTTTGCGGTTGCTGCCGGCCGCAATTTGCTTTTAAGCTCAGGCTTATGGAAACTCTCGGCGCGCTCTCTGTTATTCCCCCGGTTTTGGCCATTGCTTTGGCGCTGATAACGCGGCGGGTTATCCTGTCGCTGAGTCTTGGCCTGCTGTCCGGTTATATCATCCTCGCGGGCGGACGGGGATTTTGGGGGCGCGTTGCAGGACTTCAGGACACAGCCTTAGCGCTGATTGATGTTTTTAAAAGCAGCTATAATACGAAAATCATTATCTTCACCCTCTTGGTCGGTATCCTCATTGCGCTGACGCAGCGCAGCGGCGGCGTGGCGGGATTTGTCGATTGGCTGATGAACCGGCTGGAGCGCGCAGACGCGAAGGGTCGGCGCGTGCGGGTGCAGCTCTACGCCCTGCTGCTGGGCACGGCTTTGTTTATTGAGAGCAATATTTCCATCCTGACCGTCGGCACCATCTTTCGCCCCGTCTTTGACCGCGTCGGGATTGCGCGGGAAAAACTGGCCTATATCACTGACAGCAGCTCCGCGCCGTCGTGTATTTTAATTCCGTTTAACGCTTGGGGCGCTTATATTGCCGGCCTCCTGCTCGCGCAAAATTTAGAGCAGCCTTTCGGCATGGTGCTAAAATCTGTGGCTTATAATATTTA
>CALLVD010000002.1 GCA_938010385.1 uncultured Robiginitomaculum sp. | reverse complement strand
GAGAATATAATGCCCGCCATCGGTAATCAGCGGCCCTTCGCCGAGCTTATTTTGGCGCAGGGTTGTCACGCCGGACGTGCAGCCGGTGTCCATCAAAGCTTCCAAGATTTTCTCCGCCGTCAGCGCCATGCCGAACGGGTCGACTTCGACCGGGAGCGGAAACGCGCCGAGGGTTTTTTTAAGTTTACCCGCGTCGACAATCACCGCCATGCGGTCAGAGGCGTGGGCGATAATCTTCTCGCGCAGCAGGCACGCCCCGCCGCCTTTAATCAGATTAAATTCCGGATCCACTTCATCGGCCCCGTCAATAGTGAGGTGAATTTTTGAAACTTTATCCGGCTCTATCAAAGGCACGCCGTGCTTGACCGCGCAGGCGGCGGTAGCTTGGGATGTCGGCACGCCGTGAAGCGTCATGCCGCGCTTTATTTCCTTGCCCAGCATAGCGATAAAAATCTCTGCCGTAGAGCCGGAGCCCAGCCCGAGCGTCATGCCGTCTTCGACGAGTTCGAGCGCGGCCGTGGCGGCATTTTGTTTAGCTTGGGTCATAGTCTTATGTCGCTTTACGTTTGGCTTTGGCGGCGCGGTAACGCGCGGCCCAACCGGGTTTATTGGATTGAGGCGCGCGCGCCACGGCGAGCGCGTCGTCCGGCACGTCGGATGTAATCACCCCGCCGGACCCAAGATAGGCCCCTGTTCCGATAGTCACAGGCGCGACGAGGGATGAATTCGTGCCGATAAACGCGCCGTCGCCAATAACGGTTTGGTGCTTTTCAAAGCCGTCATAATTACAGGTGATTGTGCCCGCGCCGACATTCACGCCGTCGCCCAAGACCGCGTCGCCGATATAGGACAGATGGTTGATTTTAGAGCCTTTGCCGATAACGGCTTTTTTGGTTTCGACAAAATTCCCGGCCTTACTGCCCTCGCCCATTTGCGTGCCCGGGCGCAAGCGCGCGAACGGCCCGATTTGGGCTCCCGCTCCGATTTGCGCGCCTTCGATATGGCAAAACGGATGAATAACCGCGCCGGCCTCAATGCTCACGCCCGGGCCGAAGACGACATTGGCGCCGATATCAGCATCGCCCGCAATTTGCGTATCATAAGAAAAATAAGTCGTTGCCGGGTCGCGCAGGGTGACGCCCGCCTCCATCGCCTCTGCGCGCATGCGCGACTGAAAGGCGGCTTCGGCGAGGGCCAAATCGGACCGTGAATTAATACCCAAAACTTCGTCCGGATCCCCGGCCGTCACGGCGGCAATGGCGCGTCCTGCGGCGCGGGTAATCTCGACGACATCGGTCAGGTAATACTCACCCTTGGCATTGTCATTGGTGACCTTATCAAGCGCCGCAAACATGTCCGGCGCGTATCCGGCCATAATTCCCGAATTACACAGGCGGATGGCCAACTCCGCCTCGCTTGCCTCTTTGGCTTCGACGATTTTGGTCAGCTTGCAGTTCTCAATCACCAGACGGCCATAAGCGCCGGGCTCTTCCGGCTCAAAGCCGAGCACAGCCAAGTCCGCGCCGTGACGCAAGGTTTCAAAAACGTCAATCAGGGTTTGCGGCCTTATCAGCGGCGCGTCGGCGCACAGCACGATAATATCGCCGTCGAAATCCGCGAGCGCCGGCTGCGCGCATTGCACCGCATGGCCGGTGCCATGCTGCGGATTTTGCACAGCTATCGTCAGGCCGAGGGCTTTGGCGGCCTCGGCCACATCATTGCCGTCGTCATTGACGACGGCCACAATTTTATCAACGCCGGCTTTACGCGCCATATCCGCGACCCAAGACAGGCAGGCCTGACCGCCAATCTCATGCAGAACTTTTGACTTTGCGGATTTCATGCGCGTGGATTTTCCGGCGGCTAATATTACAGCAGCGCGGGGACGGGCAGCAGGAGCGGTTACCATAGTCGGCCTTTAATGCAAAAATAGCCGGCGAGTCGGCAAGTTATCTTGCAAGTCTATACCAAGCACGACACATATAGACCAGACCCGGATTGGCCGGAGACAGCGTGGCAGGATCGACGTTTATGAATAATACATCCCTTGTCTTTGATTTGGACGGCACATTGGTTGACACGGCGCGCGATTTGCTCCGCGTACTGAACGCGGTGGTCGCGCCCGACGGCGTCCCGGAAGTGGACACGGCGCAGCTTCGCCGGCTGGTCGGCTATGGCTCCAAAGCGCTGATAGAACGCGCTTACGCGAACGCCGGCATTGCGCTGACGCAGGCGCGGTGTTTGGACGTGCAGCGTAATTTTTTAGATATGTATGAGGCGGATATCGCCCGCCTGTCCAAACCCTATGACGGGGTGATTGATACACTGCTGGCGCTCAAACGCGGCGGGGCGAGCCTGACCGTTTGTACAAACAAGCCGGGCTATCTGGCGCGGCCATTGCTGAAAGAGCTTGGCATGACGCAGTTTTTTGACCGAATCGTCGGCGGCGATGAAACGGCGCATAAGAAACCGAGCGCCGGGCACATCTTTCATGCGGCAGGTCACAGAGGGCAGCGCCCAATTGTTATGGTGGGAGACGGCGCGCCGGATATTCTGGCGGCCAAGGCGGCAAAGGTGCCGAGCATTTTGATGAAGTATGGCTATTCCCCCGGGCCGCCGGAAACCCTCGGCGCAGATGTCATTTTGCGAAACTTTCGCGACATACCGGTTGCGCTCACAGAGTTGCTGCGGCCCGAAAAGGTATAAGCAGCCCGGCGAGAGAGAGAAAATGCCGGGCTGATATTCGTCAGGGTGACCCCTAGGCGAAGTTTTCGGAATTGCTGACGGGCACTCCGTTAATCATGTTGGAACGAACGTCTGTTCGCGCACTGCGCATGGACGCCAGAAAGCCGCCCTGCACAAGGTTGATCTCAACCTTATGTCCGCGCTCAGCCCAATAGGCTTCAATTTTTTCTTTAATCCGGACAGCGCCGTCTTTTGTACAATAATCACCGGTCATAGTGACCTCCTTCGTAAGTTACATACGGCCCCGTCCCTTGAGCCCGCAGGACTGCCCTGCCTTATTAAAATGCATATCAGGCCTGCATTTTTCAAGAGATATTATAGGTTTTACGTATTATATATTTGTAATATTTGGCGGGCGTAACTTTCAGCTTTCGTTCAGGTAAAGCTTGATAGTTTGTAATTTACTGCCTTAATTGCGCCACAATTGACATATTTCGGCACAAATCATCATAATGAGCTTTTGCACGCTTTACTTCATCTGAGTTTATAATATAGGTTAATCCTATATATTAAGGACGGGAGTATATGTCATGAATGTGGGACAGAGAATAAAGGCAGCCCGTCAAGCTATGGGGCTCTCACAGTCAGATTTGGCCGACATGACTGATGTGAGCCAGCCGACTGTGGCCAATTGGGAAAAAGGGTCGCACGCGCCCCGGCATTCTGCTTTGACAAGAATTGCTGAAGCCCTGAAATCTACGCCTGCGTCTTTACTCGACGCGCAGCCGGAGCAGGCCGATTCGATTTTGTCGCTGCACCATGTTCCGATTATCAAGCTCCCCTTGGCAGAGGCTGACATCGATATCGGTGCTGTGGTCGGCTATATGACCGTCAGCCGTGATGCCGCACGGCCCTTTGCCTTTAAGGCCGACCGGGATTTTCCGGACCAAAACATTTCGGCCGGCGACACGATGATTTTTGATCGCGCGCCGGTCTCTTTCAGCCAAGACGCTGTTCTGCTGTCATTCGGCGCAAACGGCATCTCTTTGGACCGCGTTCAAACTGCTAAAACGACAAAAGGCGCGGCAAGCAAGCCGCGCCTTATCATGTCCGTCAGCCGGTTTTAAACCGGTATCTTAAGCGCGCGCTTGCTTGGCAATCGCAACCGCTTCCTTAGCCAGCTTAGTCACCGCCGCATAATCACCGGAAGCGATGGCGTCGGCCGGGGTCAACCAAGAGCCGCCGCAAGCCAAGACGGCCGGATTGGCCAGATAGTCGCCGAGATTAGCTGCGGAAACGCCGCCGGTCGGCATAAACTTTACGCCTTGAAAAACAGAAGAAAACGCTTTGAGCATTTTCGGGCCGCCGGCTAAACCGGCCGGGAAAAACTTCACCGTGCGCAGGTCATAATTATAAGCCTGTTGAAGCTCTGTTGCCGTCGCAATACCGGCCAAAATAGGGACGTCATTCGCTTGAGCTGTTTTAACAACGCCTTCGGTCAGGCCCGGAGAGACAATAAATTGCGCGCCGCGCTTCACGGTTTCTTCCGCTTGAGCCGCCGTCAGAACGGTGCCGGCGCCGGAGATAGCTTCGGGAACTTGTTCGCAAATGGCCTGCAAGGCCTCCATAGACGCCGGCGTACGCAAAACGATTTCCAAAACGGTCAACCCGCCCTCAACTAAAGCGCGGGCCGTTTTCACGCCGGTATTGGCATCTGTCGCCGCGATAAGCGGCACAACCGGCGTTGCATTAAGGCGGTCCATAAGGTCTGACATGATTAAATCCTGTGTGTTTAAAATTGCGCTGTTGCTAACCCGTTTCTCGCTGATTCTCAATGCTTGTTTACCGGTTACAGCGTATGCGAGGCAGTTAATCGGCCGCGACCATTGGCGCCGAACTTAGGCGCTCAACTTAAGCACTCATCAGGGACGCGGCAGCAGCGGCCGCCTTTAATTGCCCCATTGCCAATGCCGCGCCGGTGCCGTCACCCACACCGATCCCTAAATCCAAAAGCGGGGTCATCCCAAGCCGGTCCAGCAGTGCGCCGTGAGCGGGCTCTGCGGAAATATGCCCTGCGTAACAATGATCAATCGCGCCGGGATCAATCTTGTGCAAAACGGCCGCCGCCGCGCAAACCACAAATCCGTCAAGCAAAACAGGAATCCGTTGATGACGGGCGGCTAATATTGCCCCGACGAGTCCGGCTATGTCGCGCCCGCCAAATCTGCGCAGCACTTCGAGCGGGTCCGATAAAAACTCTGCGTGCAGTTGCGCGCCTTCGCGAACGGCATCAATGCGCTCTGTTCCGGCTTGAGTCCGTCCGCCGGACCAATATGTAGACTGTCCGCCGTAAAGGCCGCGGGCTATTCCGGCAGCCGCCGTTGCGCTGCCAAATCCGCAATCGCCGAGCACAAGCATATCTGCGCCTTCGGCCACGACTTCCATGCCAAATGCAATTGCTGCCGCGCAGTCCTTTTCAGACAGGGACGGCTGCTTGGAAAAATCAGCAGACGGATACTCCGTGCCCAGTTCAAAGACCTTAAACGCCGCGCCGTAAACGGACGCAATGGCGCGCACGCCGGCCGGCCCTTCGGTCATTAAGGCCACCCGTTCTTTCGCGCCTTTGCCCGCATCCTGCCCGGACATAGCCTGCGCGACTCCTTGCGATGCGGCAAAGACAGCAATCAAGGGGCGGTCAATGGCAATATCGATACGGCTTTGCCAGCCGGCCAGCCAGACTAAGGCCGGTTCTAAGCGGCCAATAGTTTTGAGTCTTTCCTGAAACGGGGCCAACGCGTCTCGCATGGCGTTCGCAGACTGCAAATCAGCCGGCGGCATACCCGCAACCAAATTGCGTATATCATCAAAGGGTTTGTCAGCAGCGGTCGTCATACAATGCGATTCCTTTTTGCCGCCCTGCATAACAAGCTATGCGGGGCCAAATATACTCCGGATTTGATTTAATCCTCAATTTTCTTGATTTATGAAGCGCTTAATAGATACGGTTTACAGGTCGCTAAGAGTTTTCGACTAATTATTTGTGAAACAATGGAGTAAGGGGCAGCAATGCTTTTTAAAGTGATCAGAGATTGCGTCCTGCTGATAGGCGTCGGCGCGGCGCTTGTGGCCGGATGGACCCACCGCCCGCAAGTCTATGCGTTTTTGGGCTTGCCTGTCCCCGTGGACAGCCAAGCGCCAACAGCAGAAGAGCCGCCCATCAATTTCCTGCCGGCGATTACACCTCAGGCATCGACGGGCAGCACGGTCACGCTTTACAAAGCGCGTGACGGTCATTTCTGGGCTGAGGCGCGAGTCAATAAAGGGTTTGTCAAATTTTTGGTTGATACAGGCGCCAGTGCCATCGCACTGACGCCGGAAGATGCAAAAAAATCGGGTTTAAGCCTGAAAGGTTTACAATATAATGCCCCTGTCATGACGGCCAACGGTCAAACCATGGCTGCGCGCGTAAAGCTTAACCGTGTATCAGTCGGCGGCGTCACGCTTAGCAATGTTAACGCCCTGATTGTTCCGGATGGCCTGACAGTATCCCTGCTCGGAATGACGTTTTTGGGCGAAATGCAAAAAGTCGAAGCCACACGCGAGACCATGATCTTGCGCCAATAGGCTATCCGCTGACCGCTTTGCGGATCATGTTGAGTGAGACCGCTAGCAGGAAAATCCCAAAAATTATCTTCAGCGGCTTTTGCGGTGTGCTGTGCGCGGTCTTTGCGCCAAGCGGCACGAAAATCAGCGCCATGACCGCCATAGCGGCAAATCCCGGCAAACTCACATAGCCCAAGGACAAAGGCGGGCGGCCGCTAATCCCCTGCCCGCTTAGGATAAAACCGGCAGTCGCGGGAATGGAAATAAACATGCCGATACCCGACGCCGTCCCGATTGCGCGGTGAATAGACCGTCCGCACAGCACCATGAGCGATACGCATATGGCGCCGCCGCCAATCCCCATCAGTGCAGACAAAGCGCCGATAGCGCCGCCGGCGCTCGGCAAAGCCACGCCGCCGGGCAGGCCGGTTCGCAGGGTTTTGTCGGGACGCCCGAAAATAAATTGCAGAGCAATTAAAATCATGACCGCGCCAAAAATCAGCTCTAATTGACGACCGGATATGTAGCGCGCGAGCACGCCGGACGCGAGCAGCGCGCCCGCGCCAATCCACAGGCCCCAGCTTTTATAAAGCGGGTTTGGCCACAGCACATCCCAATCGACCGCGCCGCGCGCATTATGGGCGCGTACTGACCGAATAGAGCTGACTATAATAACTGCTGAAGACGTCGCGACGGCGCAGTGCATAATTGTCGCGCCGGGATAGCCGAGCGCGGTGAAGACAAATGCCAATATCGGCACCATAACCGCGCCGCCGCCAATCCCAAACAGACCGGCCGCAAAGCCTGCCAGCGCGCCGACGGCCATAAGAGCCGCAAGCAGCGTTAAGAGCTCAGGGCTCATGCCGCGCGGCGCTTTGCCTCTAGGATGCCAAGCGCGCGGCGAAGAACCTCTGACGCCGGCATTTCGCCGCCGGCGGATAATTCAGACAGGCTGCGCCGCCATAATCGCGCGCCCGGCGTGCCGGCAAACAGCCCGTTCATGTGCCGGGTCATAGCGCGGGTGCGCAGGCCGCGTGACTCCATATCTTGCGCAATATCCGCCATATCGGAGACAACGGCTTCGCGGCTGTCATCACGTTTCGGCGCGCCGTAAACCACGCTGTCAATCTCGCTTAAGAGCCACGGATTATGATAGGCCGCGCGCCCCAGCATGAACCCGTCTAATGTTTTCGTCTCTTCCAAAGATTGCGGTAAATCTGTCAGCCCGCCATTGAGCACAATTTCTAAATTCGGATAACGCTGTTTCATCCGGCGCACTAACGCATAGTCCAGCGGCGGCACGTCCCGGTTTTCTTTGGGTGACAGGCCTTGCAGCCACGCTTTGCGGGCATGAATTATAAAATGGGTGCAGCCGGCACGGCTGACGGTTTCAATAAAATCAGGCAAAGTCTTTTCAACATCCTGATCATCAACGCCTAAGCGGCACTTTACTGTGACAGGAACATCCACGGCGTCTTGCATGGCTTTAAAACAATCCGCGACCAAAGGCGCATCGGTCATCAAGCACGCACCGAAACTGCCGGACTGAACCCGATCTGACGGGCAGCCTATATTGATATTAATCTCGTCATAGTCGCGGTCCGCGCCGATTTTGCTCGCCTTGGCCAGCTTGTCCGGATCACTGCCGCCGATTTGTAAAGCGACCGGATGCTCCGCCGAGTCAAAACCGATTAAATGCTCCAAGTCGCCGTGAATAACGGCGTCGGCTACAACCATTTCCGTATAAAGCAAAACACGCGAAGACAGACGCCGATGGAAGACGCGGCAAAACCGGTCGGTCCAATCCATCATGGGCGCAACGCTGACTTTAAACTGCGGGTCTTTTTGCATATGGCTTTGGTTTCGGTTACAGGGCGACAGCACAGGAAGACGCTATCTAAACATTGGATGCAGCAGGCGTCAAAACTCTTTTGAGTCTATTTCGGACTTATCGCGCTGATTGTGCAATGCCTTTTATCATAACAGTCGCTCCGTCAATCTGCGCATCAATGCCGTAAACTTGCGCTAAGCGCTCAGACGTCAGCGTCTCTTTAACCGTACCGCTCGCGAGTACTTTTCCGTCTTTCATCCAAATCAGACGGTCGGCATAACGCGCCGCCAGAGATATATCGTGCAGTACAATCAGGGCCCCGCGCGGCTTGCCGCTGTCACCGGCGACATAGGCGGCAAACAGATCCAGTACCCGTAATTGATGACGCGGATCGAGCGCAGCGACGGGCTCGTCAGCAATCAGCAGCGGCGTGCGCGCCGCAAACGCACGCGCACAATGCACCCGCGCCAGTTCTCCGCCGGACAGCGTATCAACACGCCGAGCCGATAAATGTGATATATCACAATCGCTCATAGCCGCATTGACGGCCGCCGCATCGTCGCCGGCCGGCTTTGCCAGATTTGCGCCGTGGGCGTAGCGTCCAAGGGTTACAACATCGCGCACGATGTTTGGCCAGGCGGGCGGACGGATTTGCGGCAGATAGGCCAGTCGGCGCGCGCGCTCCTGCGCGGACAATTTAAATGCATCTGCCGCGCCAAGCTTTACGCTGCCCTTAAACGGCCGCGCAATGCCCGCCGCCGCCCGCAACAAGGTCGTTTTGCCCGCGCCATTAGGCCCCAGCAATGCAACAAGCTCGCCGGGCTTTACGGATAAATCAGCATCATCGACCAAATCTCCGCCGGCCGCGCAAACCGTGATGTTTTTCGCAATCAGCTCCATTAATCCCCCTGCCCCGCGCTTTGGCGCTGCATGGCAATCCAGATAAAGGCCGGCGCGCCCAGCAGCGCCGCGACCACGCCAAGCTTTAACTCTGTTTGCGTCGGCATAATCCGCACGCCGATATCGGCCAGCACTAAAAACAATCCCGCAAGCAAAGCAGAGGGCAGCAGCGTGCGCGCCGGATCATAGCGCACGAAGGGGCGAATGACATGCGGCGCAACAATCCCGACAAAGCCGATAGCCCCCGCCAAAGCCACGGCCGCGCCGGTCGCAAGCCCCGCGCCGACAACAACGCTCACGCGCAGAGCGCGCAAATTAAGTCCGATACTGCCGGCCGCTTCCTCGCCCAAAGTCAGCGCCGACAGGCCACGCCGGCCAAGCCACAAAATAATCAGCCCTATCGCCATAAACGGCGCAGCAAAGGCAATCTCTGCAAAGCTGCGATTACTCACGGAGCCAAGCATCCAATTAATCATATCCGACAGCGAAAACGGATTGGGCGCAAAATTCATTAAGAGGCTCATGGCCGCGCCGGAAAAAGCGGACAGACCCACGCCGATTAAAATCAACGTCACCACAGACTTTACGCGCATAGCCGCCAGCGTAATCAGAGCTGTGGCAATTAAGGCGCCGATAATTGAAGCGGACGGCAAGACCCAAGGGCTGAGCGCCGCAAGGCCGTAATAGAGCGACGCGCTTGCTCCCAAAACGGCCATGCCGGACACGCCCAAGACGCCGGGCTCGGCCAAAGGATTACGAAGCAGGCCTTGGAGCGCCGCGCCCGATGCGCCCAAAGCGGCGCCGACGATAAATCCGGCCAGAGCACGCGGCAGGCGAATTTGCCAAATGACGGTCATGTCAGCCGCGCTCCCTTGCCCGCTCAGCGCATCGAAAACCCGCCCCGGCTCCATCGGCGTACTGCCCAGCAGGCACGCTAAAAACAACGCAGTGATACTCGCAATAATCAGGACGGTATTAAGGCGCATAATCGCTCCCGGCCTTTGCAAGAATTTCGATGGCATCGACTAAAAACCAACCGCCGCATGTCGTCCATGCACCCTGAATATCTGCGCTTGGCAATGTCTCTGTTTGGCGGCGCGCAATGGGATGAGCGGCAGAGCTCCACGCGTTTTGGCTGTCTTCAAAATAGGCGGCGGCAACCATGTCGGGCGCGTCGTAGACCATTTTTTCAAGCGGTAAAGACCGCCAGCCCGGCGCGTCCGCATAATTACGCAGCCCGGCCGCAAGCATCATTTCATGAACCAAAGATCCGGGTCCCGACGTTACGCCGCCAGGCGTGACGTACAGCGCATTTGGGCTCGCCCCGGATTTTTTAACCGCGGCAAGCCGCGCTTCCATATCCGCAACAACGGCGCGGCCCTTTTGCGGCGCGCCGAGCTTTGTCGCCATATCAAGGTTAAGGGCTTTGACGCCGGCCAAATCACCGGCCCAGCCGACATTGATGACGTCAATTCCGGCGCGCTCAAAAAAAGCAGCAGCATTTGGCCCGCCGCCATATGAGCGCACAACCAGGTCCGGCTTTAACAGCAGCACGTCCTCGGCCACAGAGCGCGTGACCGGAATGCCGCGCGCGGCCTCTCGCATGTAAGAGAATGATTTTTCAGCATCCGGCGAGACCGCGAGAACAGACTCGCGATCTGCAAATTTTAAAACAAATTGATCGGCGCAATAATCAAGACTGACAATACGCGCAGGCGGCCCCGTGTTTGCGTCAGGCGCGGTTTGCGGCGTGCACGCCGCGCCCGTTATGACGCAAAAACTTAAAAGAGCGGCCTTTATCATGCTCTACCGTAACTTAAATCCGACAAAAACGCCGGCCCCGGTATTATTATAAGAAAAGACGTCCTGAACGGTTTCATCGAGCAGATTTTCTCCGCGCAAAGTCAGCGCAAAGTCGTCATTAATCGGATAGGCAAAATTCGCGCTGACCAAAACATAGCTGTCCAGTGTTACGCGGGTCGAGGGGAACGTCCCGAAGTTAAAGTCGTCCTGCTCGCCGACATAATCGGCGGACACGCCGCCGGTCATGCCGTCTTTGACCTGTGAGGCCCAGCTGAGCGACACACTGCCGGTCGTGCCGGGCTGCCGGATTTCATCGATGCCGCTGCCGTCTTCAGTCTGAATATCAGACAGGCTTGCGCTGATGTTCAGACCGTCCGAAACAGCCCAATCGGCCGCAAATTCAATACCTGACCGCTCGCTGTCCCCGGCCAGATTGGCCGGCGTTGAGTTGAAGCTTGCATCAAACACAGTCGTAATTTCATCTTCAAGGTCAGCTTGGAAATAAGTCAAAGAGGTTTGGACAGAACCGAAATTATGGTCGTATCCGATTTCCCAACTTTTCGACGTTTCAGGATTCAAATCAGGATTACCGATAAAGCTTCCGGGAAAGAAGCCGAACAGTTCTGTGAATGTCGGGTTTTTAACGCCGGTACCGGCGCTGACCCGCAGCTTGCCCCCGAAATCGAAATTATACGCTCCGCCAATGCGCCATGTTGTTGCATCATCAAAACGGCCGTCATTATCATCAAAACGCACGGACCCGGACAGGGCCGCCGCGCCGATGACGGCGCGCGCTTCGCCCGCAAAACCTAATGTATCAAAAGATTGGGCTTGGTTGGGATCTCCGAACAACGTGTCCGTATCAATCCGCTCGTAATCTTCATTTTCCAAATCAACAAGAGCGGAAACAACCATATCAGCCCCGCCTGACGCAAAGCTGACAGACGGGCTATAGCTGACTTTCTTGCGCGTACCGATTGTCTCATTGCTGAAATTTCCGGAATCGTTGGACACGGTCGAAACATCGGTAAAACTTGCGCGCAGAGCGTGGTCAATATTGCCCGTTTGGCCGCGAAGGCTTGCACCCAGAATGATCTGATCCGCTGTAGAGTCGAGGTCATTATCATTGAGCGCGCCGTCGAAATCTGTATCGGAGTCAAACTCGACGTCCGAGCGGCGAAAGCTTGCAAGGCCGCTGAGCGTCCAGTCGCCGGGCAGGGCAAGCTCGCCACCGGTCAGGAGTGAGTAGGCAGACGCGCCGTCTTTGCCGCCGCCCGTCCCCGAGGTGTCGACGCCGTCCGTATCAAAGCCGGAGAGGGAGAGGTTAAACTTGGCGGCATTTTTTGCGCCGGCGATACCCAACTGTGCGCGTTTCGTGCCAAAGCTGCCCGCTTCCGCGGACGCGCTCAGGCCTTCATCAGCCGTGGTAATCGCAACCACGCCGCCAATGGCATCAGATCCGTAGAGCCCGGATTGCTCTCCGCGCGCCACTTCTATGCGCGAGGCGTTCAGGCCGGAGAGGATGCCAAAATCTGTCTCGCCGGTGACCGGATTGGATATTTCGATGCCGTTAAGCAGGACAAGCGTATGATTGCCTTCCGAGCCGCGCAAGCGGAGCTGGGTCAGGCCGCCGACGCTCCCTGAGCGCGAAATGGCCAAGCCCGGTACGGCCCGCAGTTGATCGGCCACATAGGGGGAATTGCGAACGGCCAAATCTTCGGCATCAATAATTGTGACGGCTGATGTTGCGCTCGCGGCGTCAACGACGCGAAGGCTCGTGACGGTAATCTCGTCTCCAAGTTTTCCGGCCGTTTGCGCCGCGGCGGCGGCAGGCAATAAAAGAAGCGCAGAGGCGCTGATCAGACATAATTGTTTTAACATTTTCAGTTCATTTCCAAAGCCAAGCGCCAAACCGAACGCACGGACAAAAGCAACAAAAAGGCCCGCCCGAAAGGACGCGGTAAGATGGCCAAGACTGTCGCTGACGGAAACAACTTTCCTGCCCGCAAGGCTCTTCCCGACCCTCGGACGCACGACGCGATGGCAGGTTTCCTGGCTTGCCGATTAGTGCTTGAGCCGCCTTCCCGGTATGTCCCGGTGGCATTTGGCCGTCGCGCTCGACTTACAGTTACGGGTATAGCGCCGAATTTTCACCGGCTTCCCTCTTAGCCTTTTCTCAAAGGCACCATCTGAGACGCATATGTTGCAATTCACTTCGGCTGTCAATCAGGCAATGATGAAAGACGGGTGATTTAAGCCGTTCTGATAGCCCCCCCGCACTTCGATAATATTGTTCGGCCGATACTGAATTCCGGGCAAGAAAAAAGGGCGCTGCAAGCAGCGCCCTTTTCAAAAGTTTATTCAAGCAAAGCTTAGAATGTGTAGCTTCCGCCAAACACGATACGGCGATCAGGATATCCGACAAAACATGTTGGGCCTGTTTCGCTGACACATTTCTGAATGATTCTCTCTTCGGTAATGTTTACCGCTTCGATACCTACGTTGAAGTTCTCATTCACGTCATAGTTGATGCTTGCATTCAACTGGCCGCGATCCAGGGTGTGAACCGGGAAGCTGAATGTTGAGGAACCGGACGTATTAGCGCCGCCGCCGAAGTCTTGCGTGCGGAAACCTTCACGCCATGTATAGCGTGCGCGGGCAGAGAGACCGTATTTCTCATAGAACGCTGTAATGTTATATGCGTTTTCGGAGAAATCGAGCAGTCCACGCGGGATACTGACATCACCAAGCACTGTGAGGCCACGACCTGATGTTCGGTCGATAACTGAACCTCCACTAAAGCTTTGGATCGTATAGTTAGCGATTGCGCCAAAGCCCGATGCCCAGCCGAGTGTATCTTCGAAAGCAGACAGGTCATATTGCGCCGCCATTTCGATACCGGACTGCGTGGTTTCTGCGTTATCATTGCCCGGACGGGACGCATCAACACAAAGACCTGTTGTCGTCGGATCACCCAAAACGTTTGGAATAACAATCGGGTTAAAGATACCGCTTGTACAGTTTGGTCCTGTTTCGCGAACCAAGTCCGTTGTGCCGCCAATGCCATTGGCATCAAGGACGTCAGGCACCAACGCCGCTCCGTCAAAGTCATTTCCGAAAATGTCAGTCCGAGTTTTACGGAAATAACCAATGCTGAGGATTGATGCCGGCGCAGGATACCAAGCCGCAGACACATCGAATGAGTCTACCTGCTCAGGGAGCAGTCCCGGGTTACCCAAAGAAATCGCTGAGTTTTCTGCCTGAGTCAGCGAAAAGGCTGTGTTCACGTCAGAAAAGTCAGGACGGCGAATATCAGAGCCGTAGGCTGCCCGTAAAACAATGTCTTCACGCGGCGTAACAGCTAAGTTGAAACGTGGCAGTAAGAAATCATAGCTGCTGCTGGTTGTCTCAAGCTGACGCTGTTGCCCCGGAGCCGCGGCTCCGAATGCTGTCGAGTCAACTGTCGTGTCAACATAGCGAAGACCGACATTGCCGCGGAACATGTCATACTCAAAGTTTGCCTGAGCATATAATGCATTGGTGTTTTCTTCGACTTCGTAGAAAGCGTTAATGTCAGACTGCGGATTTGCCGTCAGATCTCCGTTTGCGCCCGGATTAATAACCCGGTTCGCCGCCAAGGCGCCTTCGAGAGTAGCAAGGACACCCGCCTGATCGTTAAACGCCCGATCAGGATCAATCAGAAGGAAGTCAGAGATAAACAGGCTGCGGCCATCGGCATCGCCGTAGTTAGACGGTCCCGGCACAAGAAGCTCTGCAAACAAAGAGCCGTTCGGGCTGTCTTCCAGATCGCTGAAGCCGCCAATACGATCATCAATATCATCAAACTTGCTTGATGACTGATTCCAGCGATAACCGAAATCAATCGATGTAAGGGCATTGTTCAGGAAGTTGCTGTCTTCCAAGTCGTAGGAGAAATCTAAACGGAACGCATCTTCTTGGTTTTCCGTTGTGCTGCGGCCGACATCAACCTGATCCAGAACGACATTGTTCGGGTCAAGCAGTTGCTCACGCGTTGGCGCATAGTCTGAGCTTTGATCAATACCAAAGGCCAAGGAGTCACCGCGCAGGTCATAAGCGAACGGTGTCGAGTTATCGTTAAAGATAAAGCCGCTGTTCTCAAAAAAAACTGTGCCGTTTGTTGTCGGACGAGACGCGATCGCGTCTGCCAGAGCAGCATTAATCATCGCTTGCGAACTCGTCGTATCAATATTGTCAGGAAGTCCGACATTTGTGTTAAATCTGTCTTGATCTTCACCGCTAATTGACGTCCGAACTCCGTTTTCATCAAGAGGATTGCCGTCAGCATCTACGACGCGAGACGTAACGCGCGAAACAAAGTTACCATTCGGGTTCAAGAAGTTCAGCGTTGTGCTGAGGTTCGGATTAACTGTGTCTGCGCTTGTTGACGCAAATTCAGCCTTGGCAAACCAGTTGTCACGCTCCCATTCGCCGCCGACCGACAAAACTTGGCTATCCGTTACGCGAGAGCTTGTATCGCTGGAGAAGCGCAAATTGCCGTTATCATCGTTTTCAGTCCGGCGAACCAGTGTACCGACCAAAGCCGCAGGGAATTCACCCGGGCCGACACCGAAATCAACGGTTTCAAACTGAGTTGGGATAGAAGATTGACGGAAAGAGCTGATACCTGACGCTTGCAAGCGATAAGAATCCTGGCTGCGCTCTTGCTCATTCAGGATTGCGTCAGCGTAGAATTTAAGCTCTGCACTCGGAGCCCATTCCACAGTCGCAGCTAGGTTTGTAGTTTCGTAATCGAAGTTTTCCTGTTCCTGCACCAAGAACTGAATGCCGAGGAACTCAGCCGGATTGGCGCCGGGAGGCGAGGCCACATTGTCTCGGTCAGTCCGCGGACGGAAGGAGACAGATTCTTGCTCGGTGTAGCTGCCGGAGATGACAAAGCCGATTTCACCCGCGCCTGTGTCCCAACGGTCACCGTAAGCGCCGGAAATACGCGGGCTGATGTCTTCATCACTCAAAGAACTGTCTTCACCCTGAATGCGGATATTAGCCAAAGTTTTCTTAAGCTTGAGCGGACGAATAGTGCGTAGGTTCACTGTACCGCCGACAGAGCCTTCAATGGTTTTCGCCTCAGAGGCTTTCGTGACCTCAACGGATGAAATGATCGCAGCGTTAACATCTTCGAAGTTAATTCCTGAACGGCCTGCGCCGGAACCGACAGTTGAAACGCCGTTAATTTCGATACGGTTAGCATTTGTACCGCGAATTTGAACGCCTGTACCGACGCCGGCTGTACGGGTAATTTGAATACCCGTAATGTTTTCCAGAACTTCCGCCAAGTTTTGGTCGGGCAGCTTACCGATGTCTTCAGCCTGAATAACTTCGATAAGGTTTTCAGAATTGCGCTGCTCTAAAAGCGCACTTTGCAATGAGCTGCGAATACCTGTGACGATAATCTCTTCAGGCTCCGCCGTTTGAGCAAAGGCAGGTGCGCTGAGCGCAACAGTCGATGCAGACAATAAGGCCGCAGCAATGTTTGAACGATACTTCATAAATAGTCTCCCTAAACATCGAATCTGTCGAAAGTTCACCCCCCGATCAGCCGATGATTTTTGTATTAGTCTTTAATTGACTCGAGAAAACTACATGACTGACCAATCAATACAACCGGATAATAACACCGGTACACCAAAACGGGCTCGAAAACTTGATACTGTGATAATTTTGCACCGGTAGGTCACCGGTTTTTGGTGAAACAGCGAAAATTTTGAGATTTTCAGCCTTTATTAAAGGTTATTTTTATTATCTGAGAGAGTTTTCCAACGATAGAGCTCAATCGGTATATAGCATTGGACCGGGAAATTGGAGCAATCCTTGCGGGCGAGAGGTCTGCACTCTCCTGTTTTGGCCGCTTAATCGCGCCGCAAACACACTGCAGTCGCTTCGCCGCCGCCGATGCACAAACTCGCCACGCCGGACTTGGCGTCGCGTTTGTCCATCTCTGCCAATAAAGTCACGATAATGCGCGCCCCTGACGCGCCGATCGGATGGCCGAGCACGCACCCGCCGCCGTTCACATTAACCTTGTCATGGTCAAGGCTTAGCTCACGCATGGCAATCATCGGCACAACCGCAAAGGCTTCATTGATTTCCCACAGATCTACATCAGCCGCGCTCCACCCTGCCCGCGCCAATGCTTTTTTCATGGCGTTAACAGGAGCCGTGGTAAAATATTCCGGCGCATGTGCATGGGCGGCGTGAGCGACAATTTCGGCCAAAACTTTGTGCCCGCCGGCTGTCGCTTTGGATCGGCGCATCAGCACTAAGGCCGCCGCGCCGTCATTAATGGAACTGGCATTTGCCGCCGTCACTGTGCCGTCTTTGGTAAAGGCCGGCCGCAGGGCCGGGATTTTTTCAGGGCGCGCATTCTTGGGGCCTTCATCTTCGCTGACAACTGTATCGCCTTTGCGCCCGGGCACGGTGACGGGCGTAATTTCACGCTTAAATCGGCCTGAGGCTTGCGCGGCCTGCGCGCGGGTAACGGACTCGATAGCGTAGGCATCTTGGGCCTCGCGGGTGAACTGATATTCGGCCGCGATTTTGTCGGCAAACGCGCCCATGGAGCTCCCGTCATAGGCATCGGTCAGGCCGTCATGCATCATGCTGTCAATCACGGCTTGATTGCCCATGCGCATGCCGCCGCGCGCTTTGGGCAGCAGGTAAGGCGCCGCCGTCATATTCTCCATGCCGCCGGCAATAGCGGCCTGTATTGAGCCGGCCATAATCGCATCATGGGCTAAAATGACAGACTGCATACCGCTGCCGCAAATTTTATTGACCGTCGTTGCCTGAACATGCTCGCCCAAGCCCGCCCGGATAGCCGCTTGTCGCGCCGGGGCCTGTCCCTGCCCCGCAGGCAATACGCACCCCATAAAAGCCTGCTCTATCTTATCCGAAGAGACGCCTGCATCTTCCATCGCCGCTTTAATTGCTGCTGCGCCAAGATTTGATGCCGGCACGGACGAAAACGCCCCCTGAAACGCGCCCATAGGCGTGCGCGCCATACCGACGATGACAACGGGATCGGAAGGAGAATTGGCCATGATGTGTCCTGAATTTGCGTCAGGCTACTCATATAGGGGCGCGCCAAGGCCGTAAACAACAAAGCCCGCCGAGCATAAGCACGGCGGGCTTTTCAGGCTCAGTTATGTCAGCCGGTTAAGGCTTGGCGACAAAACCCTTCGGCTTGAGCGGCGCAATGTGACCGCACAGAAGCCAGACCGCAGCAATCGCTGTCAGGGCCATGGCCGCGCCGAGAATGAAGATGGAGAAATAATTCCCGCCAACAGTCATAATCGGGACCAGCGCAATAATGCCTGCGCCGGCCAATTTGGCCGCCATACCCGCAAACCCGGCCAGCGTGCCGACTGTTCTGCCGCCGTAGAAATCACTTGGCAGTGTCTGCACGTTGCCGATTGCTGTTTGGAAACCGAACAGAATAAGGAACATGAGCGTGAGCGCCAATCCGGGCGTTGCCGCGACGCTGAGCGCCAGCAAACAGGGCAGCATAATCAGGCAGCCAAGCGTAATTGTGAACTTGCGCGTCTTATCCACTGACCATCCTGAATCAATACGGTTTTGCGCCAGCAATCCGCCAAACCAAGCACCAAACATCGCGCCGACATATGGGACCCAGCCGCTGACGACCAAGTCTTTCATATTAAAGCCGAACGCTTCGAACAGATAAGTCGGAATCCAAACAATGAACAACCACCAAATCGGGTCAATCGCCGCCGAGGCAATGATGACGCCCCAGCTTTGTTTGCGAGACAAAAGTTCAACCGTGTTGGGGTTGTAACCGCCGTCTACATTGCCGTCTTCATTCAGGTCCTCATTCGGTTGACCTGAAAGAATGTAGTTTCGCTCTTCGTCAGTAATCCAAGAGTGATATTTTGGCGGGGCTTTCACAATAACCAGCCACGGAATAAGCCACAGAATGCCGATTGCGCCGACCAGAATGAAAATCAGTTGCCAGCTGAAAAACAGAGCCAGATAGCCGATGAGCGGAATAGAAATAATGCCCCCGATCGCGGCGCCGGAATTAAAAATCCCTTGCGCCAGAGCGCGTTCATTGACAGGGAACCACTCCGCATTGGCCTTAGCCGCGCCCGGCCAGTTGCCCGCCTCTGCCACGCCCAAGACGGCCCGCGCAATCGCGAATGACGTCACAGTTCTGGCAAAGGCATGCGCTATGGTCGCTAAAGACCAAACTGCAATCGACAGGACAAATCCGAGACGGGTCCCGATCCAGTCAAAAATCTTGCCGAATATCGCTTGACCGAAAGCGTAAGCAAAAACGAACACGATAGAAATTGTCGCATAAAGTTTTTTATGCCCGTCCGCATCCATGTCCGGGAAAAGCTCCGGCGCGATTTCGGTCGGCCACAAAACGCTGAGCGTTTGCCGGTCGATATAATTGATAATGGTCGCCAGTGCGACGAGGCCGACAACGGCCCACCTGAGTTTGCCTTTTAGCATTTTAAGTCCCCTTTGTTATTTCGAGCCGAACAACGCGTACGGCCCGCGCCATTCGCGAGTCACGCCGCCGGCGTTAATTGAGTGTGTTGTGTCCGGTGCCGCGTCATCGGCAATGCCGACAGACACTTTATCGCCGGATTGCGTGGTAACAGTAATAACCCGCGCACTGCCCTTGACGGCCTGCTCAACGGACTTAACCGCTGAATGGCTGTTTGTCGTAAATTCCAGTGTTGGGTTATATTCCCCGTGCGGCTCTATCACGGTGATAAAAGAGGCATTGCGCGCTTGGGCCGACAGGATGGCGGCCGTTTTGCGTTTAAGATTAAAGTTCGGGTCATTCGCCCCTGTTTCCGCAAACAACACCTTAGTCGCCGGCGGCGTTAAAGACGTAAAGCTGTAAAAGCCGCGATCCTTGATGATTGTGAATTGAGACATATCGGCCGGTGCAGAGCCCGTCGCAATCGTCCATAAATATTGATAGCCGTTTTGCGTGCCCAGCGGCGAACGGGATGTATCATTAGCGCCGATAGTCATATTGGTTTCAACAATGTGGCCGTTATACCAAAATGGCAGATCATATTTATGAACGCCGTTGCTGCTCGCCTGCATCACATCCAGCACGACCGGGCGCTCAAAGGCCGGGTCTTTGATGATAGCGACCGTACGCGAAAGCTTTACATCCGGATAAGCGGTATCAATCGACGCACTTGTAATCTGCAGATTATCTGTGACCTCAAACGCACCAAGAAAGGGATGATTGGCATTGCCGGTTTTCAAATCCCCGTCAAAGTGGCTTTTGCCGTCCACGACCAAAGCATTATGCGCGATCGTTTGTTTGGCGAACGCATTGTTTTCCGGCAAGTAGTGCCCGCCATATTTGGCTTCGATATTTAAAAACCGCGCGGCGCCGTAATCGGACAGAATTTCATGGCCGGCGTCATAAACAATCAAGCCCATTTTATCAAAATGACCGTGCCCCAAACCCTGGGACGTATTCTTTGCAACAACAGTCAGCCCCTTAGGGTCATTGGATGCGCGCAATATATCGAGCGCCCCTTTGTCACCTTCCGCGCCGTCAAGCAGGCGCATTGAACGATAATCAAACGGCTCGGCCATACCGGCCGCCAAATCTGCCGCAAGCTTTTGCCCCTCGGCTGTCGGCACCACGGCGCCTTGGGCCTTGGCAACGGATAAAAGCTGCTTATCTCCGGTCAAATCATAAGCAATAGCCACGCCATATCTGAGCTCGACCGTATCGATGCCCTTGTCTTTGATGGCATCATTAATCGGAAAGAACAGGCCGTTATAGCTTTGCTGGATATTGGAATAGATCGCTTTTTTCAAAATGCCGTCGCGATAGTCAAAAATTTTGCGCTCCGGCTCATTCTTCTCAATCGCTTGGCCGAAGAGCACAAAGGGCATTAAGGCAAAGCGCTGATAGTACGGCCCTTCATTATAATAACCGTCCGGCGAGAACAGCTTATCCAGCTGCTTCATAAACCCGCCGGTTCCGGATTTATCAAGACCGTAAAGCGCTTTTTCAACGCGGTCCCGGTCACCTAAAACATAGCCGGTCATGCCGACGGCGGCCGCCGCCCAAGTGCCGTGGTTATGAACTTTGTTAAATGTCTCCGGCTGGCCTTCGGACAGAAATTCCGTAATTGGGAGAAACAAATCTGTTTCAATTTTTTTGCGGGTATCGTCATCAAAACTGTCTTTGACGTCCGCATAGCCCTGAATGGCATAAACCGTCCACCAAGCCTCGTTAAGGCTTTGCCAAAACAGGCGACCCGGCGATTGCTCTTTTTGCTCAGGATGCAGGCCTAATCCGGGATACATGTCGGCATATTTTAACAGCATATCCTTGGCGAAATCAGCGTATTTTTGCTCGCCGGTTTGTTTAAACAGCGCGCCGGCGTGATAAATCGCTTTGGCGTTAAACTTATGCTGCTCGTGAGTGTACCCGCCGCCTGCATCTTTGGGCATTGGCACGACAAGCGGCGCTGCCATTTGCGCATCGATGTCAACTTTCAGTGCCTCCATCTCTGAGGCGTAAAGGTCAGGCGCCATGGTTTCAGCGCTCGCTTGCGTGGCCGGCAAGTCTGCCGGCGCACTGTTGCACGCGACCAGCACGCCCAAACAGGTCAGCGGAACGGCGGCGGTTAAAAGAAATTTGCGGATCATTGTTTGCGGCTTTCATTGTTTTCAATCACAGCGGTATTTTCAAATTCACTGTTGAGCTCTTTGACCTCAATCTGCGGCATGGCGATAAAGGTATTGCCTGAAATCTTGGTTTTGGGTTCGCCGACAGTGTGATTAATTTTAATCGGCTTGCTGCCGGAAATCACATTGCCGGACATATCGGTCACCTGAACGCCGTGCAAAACCAGAGACCCCCCGGATTTATTGCGGCTGTGGAAACCGGCCTTACTCAGCGATGAGCCTGTCATTTTGAAATGTGGGCCGAACGTGCTTTCGTCCCGCCCGCCGCGATAGACCGTCGCCAAAGTTTTGCCGATATTTTCGAAATTGGAATCTTCAATCGTGACGTATTCAGCATTGTAAATGCCGTAATCATCGACTTCTGCGTCCAGCATCAGCACATGACCCGTCGCGTCTTTAACGGTGACGTTTTTCAAGCGTATATCATCGGCGAATGTGCCTTTGGACGCGCTGAAAACATTAAACGACCGGTTGATATCCAAATCTTCAAAAACCGTGTCGGAAATGTCGACGCGATAATTTTGCATCATCGAATAAGGCGAGGTGCGAATAACAGAATTGCCCTCATTATCCGGAGCCTCACGCCCGTTAATCGTCAAGCCGGACAGTTGCAGGCTGCCGCCGTCTTCAATTTGAAAAAGCGCGCTGCGTTCAAAGGCAATATTGGCAGCCCCGCCGCCGATAAAGCTCAGCGGTTTGTCAATCTTGATAAGGCGCGTAACCGTGTAGTCGCCCGGTGAAAGCGCTATTACATCACCGGCCTTTGCCGCTTTAACGGCTTCAAGGACTGTGCCGTTTCCGGGGCTGACCGCATGCGTTTTTCCGGAGCCGAAGCCGGCAATGTCACTTGGCTTTACATACCAATCCGGGCCGACATCATCTTTTTGCGTCACGACCAAATCGCGCGGCGCGCCGACCTGTAGCGCGTTCGGGTATAAAAGCCCGTTCGCAGCGCGGGTCAGCGTGAAGGGTTTTTTGATAAAACCGTCTTTCAGCTTTTGGTCTGTATTGTCACTGATCACATTATCGGCAAAGCTGATACCGGACATGTCGTCATAAATTGTGAACGTGTCGCGGCCGTCAGAATTGTAAATCAGATTGCCTGTAAATGTGCTGTTTTTGGGCGTCCCAAAGCGCTCAGGATCGCTGCCCGCACCCAGTTGGATATTATCGCTCTCAATAATGGAATTGTTTTCCATCACCGCGTCAATCACAGGGTCATAGCGGTTAATCGGGCCGTTCGGGATGCCGTTCATAACAACAAATGCGCCGCCAAAGCGCGTGCCCTTCAGACCCTCCATATAATTTCCGGACACGTTCTGCCCCGCGTTAATCACGCGAATGCCGCCGGTGTGGTCAGCATTTTCCCCGAAAAAGACATTGCCCGTCACCGTGGTATTATTACCGTGACGCATGGTCAGCGTGCCGCGGGATTTGTAAAACGTATTATTACGAATGACGTTTTTACCGGACTTGGACGATATGATTTCAAGCTCGCCGTCGGCGCGGTCAAAATAATTGTTCTCCACAAGCGTCCCGCTGTCAGAGCGCGAATAATGGCTTGTCCCGATGCGCAAGGTTTCGCCGCCGTTTGAGCCTAAAATCTGGCGCGGCCCGAAATAATTATGATCAATACGGTGATTGTTTTCCCGGCTCTCCGGCGTATTCATACGCACGGCCATCGTCACGCCGGTATTGCGTTTGCCGATTAAAGCGTTGTGATCAAAACGGTTGTTCTTCCCGTACATTAAAACCCAGCTGTCGACCTCTGATCGCAAAGCCGGATTATAATTTTCAATGACGGTCTGCGTGACCCGTGAATTATAGGCCAAATCATCTTTGGACGTGCGATAAGATATAACCGCCTTACCCGGCGTTTGGCCGTCTTTGAATGTAAGCCCGCTCACTAAAAGATGCTCGCCAGACAGGCTGAGGGACGACTCGCCGGACAGAATAACCTTACCGGCGTCTTGCGCCGCCAGCGTAATCGGATTGTCTTCCTCCCCTGTTCCGGTCAGTACAATTTCCAGATCCGTATAGGTGCCGTTTGCCAGGGTAATGACATCGCCGGGGCCGGCGGCGGCAATTGCATCGCGAAGCGCTTCGGCGTCGTCAATCAGTCCGGCAGAGCCGTTTTCTGCGCTGCAAGCCTGCAAAGAAAAAACCATGGCCGCAGCCATGACCGCCGGAATAATTTTAAAAGAAATATCACCCATATATCTGCCGCGCGTTTTCGCTGTCGGCCTCCCTGAATTCAGGGTTGGATAATCGACCTAAGCCGCCAAACTGTCAACCAATTTAAATGACCGGTTTGACTAATTGGTATAGCAAAAAA
>CALLVD010000001.1 GCA_938010385.1 uncultured Robiginitomaculum sp. | reverse complement strand
GCTTACGCAACTTGCTATGATAGGAAAATGGTGCCCGAACCTGGATTTGAACCAGGGACACACGGATTTTCAATCCGTTGCTCTACCAACTGAGCTATTCGGGCAAATCAGTGCGGTGCAGTGATTAGGGGCGCGTTATAGGCCGCTCTATTTCCTCTGTCTATGTGAAAAGTGCGTTTTTTCGGGCATTGTTTTTCGGCCGGAATTTTTCGGTTCAGCAAGCGGTGTGCGGGGAGGCAATTCTGCCGCAGACAGGCTTTGTTGCATTTGAGAATAAGTCGCAATATAAGGAGGGCCAGCTATCCTTTCCGGAGTTTTTATGACCCTTGCCGATCTGCCAAAATCTGTCTTTGCCCGGGTCACGGGATTTGACGGGCAGGACACTGAGTTGGAAACGCGCCTGCGCGAAATCGGCTTTGCCGAAGGCGACATGGTCGAGGCGCTGCACTTTGGCTTGTTCGGGAAAAACCCGATGTCTGTACGCTTGAACGGCGCTTTGATCGCGCTGCGCCGCCTTGAAGCGCGCGCCGTGCAGGTTGAGGTGCAAAATGGTTGATGTCATCACCGCGCCTGAAAAGGATTTAGAGACAGATAACCCTGTGCGGCTGGCGCTCTTGGGCGCGCCCAACTGCGGAAAAACTTCGCTTTTTAATGCGCTGACCGGCGGCCGGGCTAAGGTGGCTAATTATCCGGGCGTGACAGTGGAATATCGCAAAGGCGAGTTTAACCTGCCGCGCGGCCGGCAATTAGAGCTTCTGGATTTGCCCGGCGTTTACGGTAATTGCGGCCACAGCATGGATGAGCGGGTCGCGATTGACGCCGTCAGCGGAAATTTAGATGGCGAGCGCGCGCCGGACGGCATTGTCTTTATGATGGACGCGTCCAATGTGACCACCCATTTGCATAATGTGTTGCAGGCTAAGAATTACGGCCTGCCGGTCGCCCTTGTGTTGAACATGATGGATATGGCGGCGCGCGACGGCATTGATATTGATATTGTCGCTCTGGAAGCGCAGCTCGGCATTCCGGTAATATCCTGCGTTGCGGTGCGTGCGTCGGGACGGGCGCATTTACTTGATTTTTTGCAGGAATGGACCGGCGATATTGCCCACGGCTCGGCTGCGTTGCCCCGGCAAGAGCCTGAGACTCTGAAAGATCTACAAGCCAAAGCCCGCAGCATTTCCGGCGGCTGCGTTTCGCGCATAGAGCAGGCGGAGACGTTCACACGCCAAATTGACAAATTTGTCCTCCACCCGGTCGGGGGGCTGGTCATTCTGTTCGGAATTCTGTTTGTGATGTTCCAAGCGGTCTACAGTTGGTCCGGGCCGGCCATGGGCGTAATTGAAAGCATTATTGGGGCGCTCCAAGCCGGCGCGTCTGCGGTTATCCCCGAAGGTTGGGTGCGCTCGCTGGTTTCGGACGGCATAATCGCCGGCGTCGGCAGCGTACTGATTTTTCTGCCGCAGATTATTATCCTGTTTGCCTTTATCCTGCTGCTGGAAGCGTCGGGATATATGGCGCGCGCAGCGTTTCTCGTCGATACATTAATGGCAAAGGTTGGCCTGAACGGGCGCGCCTTTATCCCGCTCCTGTCCAGTTTTGCCTGCGCTATTCCCGGCATTATGGCGGCGCGCACGATCGAACAAGAGCGCGACCGCATCACGACCATACTGATTGCGCCGCTGATGACCTGCGCCGCACGCTGGCCCGTTTATTTCCTGATTATCGGCGCCTTCGTGCCGGCGGCTAAGATCGGCATGTTTAATCAGCAGGGCTTGGTCGCGTTTGGCCTTGTTATCGTCGGCATTGTCTTTGCCATGATCATGGCGTTCATTTTTAAACGTACCTTAATGAAGGGCGCGAAATCGACACTGCTGATTGAACTGCCGAGCTATAAAATGCCGGTATTTAAAGACTATCTGCGCGGGCTTTGGGATCGCGGCATGATTTTTGTCAATCGGGCGGGGCGCATCATCCTGCCGGCGTCCGTCATTATTTGGTTTTTGGCCAGCTATCCGACAAAATCCGGCGGCATTGCGGGGACCTATGCCGGAATGATTGGCGGGGTTATCGAGCCGATATTACGCCCCATCGGATTTAATCTTGAAATCTCTATCGCGCTTATTCCCGCAATGGCGGCGCGCGAAGTCGCGGTCAGCTCGCTGGCGACGATTTACGCTTTGGAAGCGGAAGGCAGTGAAGAAGCGTTGGGCGCGCTGATCGGCGCCGGCTGGACCTTGCCGACAGCGTTGGCATTTTTGGCGTGGTTTGTGTTTGCGCCGCAATGCCTGTCAACATTTGCGATTATCCGTAAAGAAACCAATAGCTGGAAATGGCCGCTGTTTGCGTTCGGCTATTTGTTTGTACTGGCTTATGTGGCTGCGGGGTTGACGTTTCATGTGGCTACGGCGCTTGGCGGGTAGGCTTGCGAGTGCGTTGGTACGTGAGACCTCATTCTAAATCAAATTTCAGGTCATCCCGCTCTAGTTCGACTTCTTTTAGAAAGTCCACGATAGCGCTATATCTATCGCCCATACTGGCTTTTGATGCCGCAGATGACGTCCAAATGAAATGCGGCGGCCCGTCTAACATTCCTGTCAAAATATCGTTCAATGCGTCAAGGTTTCTTCCGTAATAAGGGATGTCGGAGGTGTTGAAAAAATTGTAGAGTTCTTTTTCGGATTTTATTTGAGTGCCATCAATGAAGTGTGTCGTCATTTTGAATTCTCAAATGAACTCAAATACAAGGTCAGCCTCTTTGCTCTCTACTCTTTTTAAAAAACTAACAATAAAATCGAACCTCTCTCCCATGTTGGATCTGGATGTTTGAGTATCTGTCCAAATAAAACGTAATGGACCTTCCAGCATCCCGGTTAAAACGTCATTGAGCGCATCAAGGTTTCTTCCGTAATAAGGAATGTCGAAGGTATTGAAGAAAAAACTATGCAGATCTTTTTCCGACTTAATCTTTGTTCCATCAATAATGTAAGTAGTCATTTATATCTCCCCAAGTAATTAAATGATTCATAGTGATTGGTTGACGTGAACATCATCCCATCATTCGAGTAAACAAGACGAGTGCCGGCCTGCTTACTCCTTT
Source organism: uncultured Robiginitomaculum sp. (assembly GCA_938010385.1). Classification (GTDB taxonomy): domain Bacteria; phylum Pseudomonadota; class Alphaproteobacteria; order Caulobacterales; family Maricaulaceae; genus Robiginitomaculum. The sequence continues at coordinate 15,220 of CALLVD010000001.1, read as the reverse complement.
TCATCATTGGATTTATTCCGATATCAGCTTCTTTCCATATGCGTCCTTTAGCAGATGGCAGCAAGTTATCTCCATTTTCAAAAACATCACCACCAATTTGACCATTCTTGGCATGATTACCGAACGCCTTGCCTTTTGACCATCCTAAAATTCTTGCATCGGCTTTTTTGAAATAGTTTGACGGCAGTTCTCCGGTTTTGCGAAGGCTGTCGACCACAGGGTTTGCGCTTTCGAATGATTGAAGCACTTTTTTAAACTCTGCTGCGGACAGGCTGTTGGCTCTTGTAAATCTAAACGCTTTGTCTTCTGCTCTGGCAATAACTCTGCGCTTTGCGCTTGAGGTAACTTGGCTGCCCCGTGTGCTTCCCTGCGCCAATCCTGCCAGGCCCCTGACAGATCCGCCTAATGTGATTATGCCAATTATTTGCCCTATGCCGCCGCCGACCGTTCCTATAACCTCATTGGTGTTTTTCGACATTTCCTGTGTTTGGGCTTTATATCCGCTCATTACGCCCGTATCAGGGTCAGTATGAAAAGCGAGTATGCTGTCATTTCCCAGTGGCGGGGGATGTGATGCAACAGTTTTTGCGCCTAATTTGTCCAGTGCTTTCCATTGAGAGTCAGAAACCGAATCCCCATATATAAAGCGGCGCGCCTCACTTCGTGCTTTATCTTCAAGATGTCTTTCAAATGTGTCCAATTGCTCTTTAGCAGCGACATATCCTTCATCACTATAGAAAGATGTTCTTAGACCCGTTGCTTGCGCCAATATATTTTCTTCAAAAGTCGATATAATCGCATCGTTTTCAAGTCTTGATGCTTCATGTTTTGCAAGGGCCAACTCTTCTGTGAAGGCATATAATTCCCTACTCGTCATTGATGAAAGTTGCAGAACCGTGACATCTTCAGTTGGTGAAACACGTTTCGCGGAATTCCCGTCAGAGGCTCCATACTGATTGTGAACCAGCACGCCCATTTCAGAAACAAAATATGTGTGATCCCCTTCGACGGCGAAGTTATGTACCGTATGCAGTCCCGGTGCAGGTTTTACTTTTGTAACAGTTGCACGGGTGCCATCGGCCAGAATGACCTTGTCACCCGGTTGCAGGTCTTTGGCGGCGCGCCATACAGGCTTGGGTTTGCTTTTTGTTCTGTGTGCGGTAGGCGAAGATGCCTCCGATAATAAGTTTGATTTCACCATTTCACCCTCATGATCATACAGGAAATGCTTTTTCTTCTTATGTGGTCGGGAGAAATCGGGAAAAGTTTAGAAGTTTTTTGATTTTTTTTTGAATGCGCTGATGTGTCTGTCCGGCATTGCGGTCTCTGCAACCCTTCTCCAAAAAACTTACCCACACTAAAACAGCGCCGGCAACGTTGTCATTTTGCGAAAAACACTGCATTACGTTTGAAAACGCCTTACACAGGCTCACCCCGCCGACTCGCGGCGCTCATTTTAAGGACACTTCATGGCCCTCTCTGATTACCCTCAAATGGCGAATGCAATTCGCGCTTTGTCTATGGACGCTATTCAGGCTGCTAACTCCGGTCACCCCGGCATGCCGATGGGTATGGCGGATGCGGCGACCGTACTGTTTGATAAATTTGTTAAGTTTGATCCGGCGGCCCCGAACTGGGCCGACCGGGACCGTTTTGTACTCTCTGCCGGTCACGGCTCTATGCTGCTTTACAGCCTGCTGCATTTGACGGGATATAAAGCTATGACCATGGAGCAGATTAAAAACTTCCGTCAGCTCGGTTCGATCACGGCCGGGCATCCGGAGTATGGGCATTGTCCGGGGGCCGACACGACGACCGGTCCTTTGGGGCAGGGCATTGCAAACGCTGTCGGATTTGCATTGGCAGAGCGTCACATGAACGCCAAATTCGGTGATGATTTGGTTGATCACAGAACCTGGGCGATTTGCGGTGACGGCTGCCTGATGGAAGGCATTTCCCAAGAGGCGATTGCGCTGGCCGGGCATTTAAAGCTTAATAAGCTGACTCTGCTTTGGGATGACAACAATATCACAATTGACGGGTCCGTTGATTTGGCTGACAGCACCGATCAGCTTAAGCGCTTCCAAGCTTGCGGCTGGAAAACAATTGCTGTGGACGGTCATGATACGGCGGCGGTGAACCGCGCTTTGCGCGCCGCGCAGCGTAGCGACAAGCCGACCATGATTGCGTGCAAAACTGTCATCGGCAAAGGCTCTCCAAACAAAGCCGGCACGTCAAAAATTCACGGCGCGCCATTGGGACAAGAAGAAATCGATCTGACGAAGAAAGCGCTCGGCATAGATTATCCGGCCTTCTTCGTACCGGAAGATGTCGCGAAGAATTGGAAGAAACCCGGCCGCCGCGGGCGTAAAGCGCACCGCGCGTGGAAAGCCCGTCTGGCCTCTGCCGATAACGGCGCAGCCCTGACGGCGGCCTTGTCCGGCGATTTGGGCGACAGCTACAAGGCGGCCATGCAGGATTACCGCGAGCAATTGGCGAGCGAGCAGCCGAAACTGGCGACGCGGGCAAGCTCTTGCAATGCGCTTAAAGTGCTGACAGCCAATATTGAAATCATGGTGTCCGGATCTGCTGATTTGGAAGGCTCCAATAAAACCCGTACACCGTCCACTGTCCCTGATATTCAGGCGGGTGAATATGGCGGGCGTTACATTAATTACGGCGTGCGCGAACACGTTATGGGCGCGGTGATGAACGGCTTGGCGCTGCATGGCGGCATCCTGCCCTATGCGGGGACATTTCTTGTTTTTGCCGACTATGCGCGGCCGGCCATGCGTTTGTCGGCGCTGATGAATACGCGGGTCTGTTATGTCATGACCCACGATTCTATCGGCGTGGGTGAAGACGGCCCGACTCATCAACCGGTCGAGCATGTGGCCTCGCTGCGGGCTATTCCGGGGCTGGATGTCTATCGCCCGGCTGATGCCATGGAAGTGGCAGAGTGTTGGGAGCTTGCCGTAGAGCGTGCTGACGGGCCGTCTGTTTTGGCGCTGACCCGTCAGGGCTTGCCGGCAGTGCGCGATTCAGCAGACCGTAATATGTCCGCGCGCGGCGGTTATGTTCTTGTGCCCGGCGAAGGCAGCGACCAAGTCGTCCTTGTGGCCTCCGGATCAGAAGTGCATTTGGCTGTTGAAGCGCAAAGGCAGCTTGCTGACGCAGGCGTATCGGCCCGTGTCGTCTCTATGCCATGTTTGGACCTGTTCCAACGCCAAGACGCTAAATATCAGCGGTCGGTTTTGGGTAAAGACCTGCCCAAGATAGTGATTGAAGCCGGTATAGAGCAAGGTTGGGGCCGAATTCTCGGGCAGGATGGCGGCTTTATCGGCATGGACGGTTTCGGAGCCTCAGGACCCGGCGGAGAGCTGTTTGAGCATTTCGGTATCACGGTCGATGCCATCGTCGAAATGGCTAAAGATAAAGCTTGATGCAAATGCGTCCGCTGTCCGATGATGTGTTTGTCGGCGGGCAGGTTATGCCTGATGATATGGCTGACTTGGCCGCGCGCGGGATAAAGACAATTATTAATAACCGTCCGCACGGCGAAATGCCGGGGCAGCCGAACAGTGACGTATTAGCCGACGCCGCAGAGAAGGCGGGTCTGGCTTATGTCTTTTTGCCAATGGCGGGCGGGTTGTCTCTCGATTTGATTCAAGGCAGCGCCGCCGCTTTTACGGATCTGCCCAAACCCGCTCTGGCGTTCTGCGCGTCGGGCATGCGCTCCGTGGCGATTTGGTGTTTTGCATCTGTTAAGGATAAAGGTGTAGACACCGTCTTAACCACTGCCGCAAATGCCGGTTATGATCTCGGACATTTACGCGGCGTTTTGGAAAACTACGCGCAGAGTTAGGGCGCGTAAGAGCAGGCAATTTCATGGCCAAGCGCGAGTCAGTTTTAAAATATCGCCCGCCGGCCTTTGAGTGGCTGAAAGGGTATAGCGGCGGGGTATTTACCGAAGATTTTTTAGCGGCCGTCATTGTGACAGTCCTTCTGGTTCCGCAAGCATTGGCCTATGCCATGCTGGCCGGCTTACCGGCGCAGGTCGGGATTTATGCCTCGATTGTGCCATTAGTGATTTACGCCTTTGTCGGGACGTCGCGGCACTTATCAGTCGGGCCAACAGCCGTGATTTCGTTAATGACCGCCGTCGCTTTGGCTGCTCTGCCTGAAGATCAGCGCGTGTTCGGAGCGGCCGTTTTGGCCGTAATGTCCGGCGTTATGCTGGTCGTTTTCGGCCTGATGCGCGCCGGTTTCATCATGAATTTCGTCAGCCGGCCCGTTGTGTCAGCTTACGTAACGGGCGCAGCAATTTTGATTGTTTTCAGTCAGTTGCGCCATGTTCTTGGCATATCCGGCGGCGGATCAACGGCGCTGGAATTAGCGCAAAATGTTTGGGTCAATTTCAGCAATACAAACAGCGCAGCCCTGATAATCGGTTTGGGCGTTATCGTCTTTCTTTGGCTGACCCGAACCTATTTGGCTTTCGGGCTTTATAAATCAGGACTGAAGCGAAAGCCGGCGCGCCTGATTGCGCGCATGGGGCCGTTTGTCGCCGTGGTCATGACCAGCCTGCTGGCCTATCATTTAAACCTCAGCGAAACCCAAGGCCTTCGAATCGTCGGCGATATTCCGTCCGGCCTGCCGACGCTGAGCGTGCCTTTGGCAGATTTGAGCCTCTATCGCGACTTGCTGGGCGCAGCCGCACTGATTGGCTTAGTCGGGTTTGTGGACAGTATGTCAACGGCGCAAACATTGGCTGCGCGTAGCCGGACGCGCATTTCTTCCAACCGCGAAATGCGCGCCTTGGGTTGGTCTAATCTGGCGTCCGGGATTTCCGGCGGCTATCCGATTAATGGCAGCATGTCGCGCAGCGCTGTCAATTATTCCGCCGGCGCAAAGACACCGATTGCAAGCCTTTTGACGGCCGGTTTCATGTGCATTGCAGCGCTTTATTTGACGCCTTACTTACGTTATCTGCCGCTGGCAACACTGGCGGGTCTGATAATTTTTGCCTGTTTTAATCTGCTGGATTTCAAGCATTTATGGCGCACATTCCGATACAGCCGCGCGGATGGCATTACGGCCTATTTGACTTTTGCCTCCGTATTGGTGTTCGGGGTGGAAGTCGCGGTTTTAGTTGGCGTAATCCTGTCCATGGCCCTGCATATACGCTCTACATTGCGACCGCATGCCGTTCTTGTGGGGCGTTTCCCCGGTACAGAGCATTACCGCGATATTGACCGATACGATGTTGAAACCAATGACTTTGTCAAAACGCTGCGTATTGATGAGAGCCTGTATTTTGCCAATGCGCGTTTTTTGGAAGACCGCGTTGCTGAAGTCTTAGAGCAAAGTCCGAAAATGACCGATTTGATTCTTATGTGTCCGGCCGTAAATCACATTGATGCCAGCGCTCTGAACAGTCTCATGTCCATGAATAAGCGCCTCGACAGCGCCGGGGTTAAGATGCATTTGTCAGAGCTTCATTCAAATGTGAAAGACCGTCTGGGCCGCAGCACCTTCTTTGATAAGCTGACAGGGCAAGTGTTTTTCTCTCAGCATGAGGCCATGACCGCGCTTGAGCCCGAGCCCGATTGGGGGCGTTATTTTGACCATGTAGACATGCATTAAGTCGCGTCCTGCGCTTAATAATTGGTCTTTGCGTCAAAAACTGCTTTGTTTTTAAGCCCTTTGCGGTAATCTGATTGGGAATGAGCCATGTGGCGCCGCTTTGGCGACCGGGCCGGAAAGTAGAGTGTCTATGTCGGACGACATCCCGTCCGCCGAGACTGACAACGTTGAAGCGGCGGCTGCCAAGCCGGCGCCGAAACGTCGCCGCAAGCGTAAAGGGTCTTCGGGCTCGATTAAAAATGCCGCGTTTGGGGCTGTTGATCTTGGTACAAATAATTGCCGCCTCTTAGTGGCAAAACCCTCTGATGCAGGGTTTAGAGTCATTGACTCTTATTCTCGGGTTGTACGCCTCGGGGCGGGACTGTCCTCGACCGGGTCCTTGTCGCAATCTTCAATGGATGCTGCCGTCGAAGCGATTTCTGTTTGCGCTGATAAGATGAAGCATCGCGGCGTCCGCCGTTGGCGCTGCATAGCTACGCAAGCCTGCCGCCAAGCCGATAACGGCGCAGAGTTTATGTCGCGGGTTAAGGCTGAGACCGGCCTCAGTTTTGAAATTATTTCACCGCGGGTCGAATCGCGATTGGCTGTTATGGGGTGTTTGTCACTGGCGGACATGTCCAAAGACGTCGTGCTTGTGGTCGATATTGGCGGAGGGTCAAGCGAGCTGTCATGGGTTGATGTTCGCAAGCTGAAACAAGGGGAGGTGCATCGTATACATCGTCCCCCTATCAGCGCTTGGGCCAGCTTGCCCGCCGGCGTTGTAACTTTGTCCGAAGCGATACCTGAAATCGGAAACAGTCCCGAAGCTTTGGCCGAGCGATATGAGGCGATGAAGGCACATGTGCGCGATTTAATCCAAAAGGCCGGATGCGAGACGCGCTTCACCAAAGCGTTTGCTGCGGGGAAGGGGCATATTATCGGCACATCCGGAACCATAACGTCACTGGCGGGCATTCATCTGGGGCTCCCGTATTATCAGCGTAACAAAGTTGACGGGCTTTGGATGAACGCGCATCACGCCATTAATATTTCGCGCCGCATGGCGTCGCTGCCGGCAGATGAGCGGGCAAAAGAACCTTGTATTGGGCAAGACCGCGCCTCGCTGCTGGTTGCCGGCTGCGCGATTATGGATGTGCTTTTGGATATGTGGCCGGCGCAGCGCATTCGCGTTGCCGATCGCGGCCTGCGCGAAGGCATGTTAATGGGGCTTATGTCTCAGGGCCGGCAGGTAAAGCCTGGCACCGGCGCCGCGGAAAAAGGAAAAAGCGATGAGTGATGATAAGCCGCCGCGCCGACGCCGCGTAACCTCGAAACCGAAAAAAGATGACAGTGTCCGCATGATGGATACGCGGGTGAAAACCGCACGCGGGCGCAAAATGTCCTCAACACTTTGGCTCCGCCGGCAGCTTAATGACCCTTACGTAGCCAAGGCGAAATCCTTGGGCTATCGGTCACGGGCTGCGTTTAAATTCATAGAGTTAGATGATAAATTTAAACTGATGCGCAAAGGCGACAGCATTGTTGACTTAGGCGCGGCCCCCGGCGGGTGGACGCAGATCGCTATTGATCGCGGAGCTAAGCAAGTGGTCGGCATTGACCTGATTTTTGTCGAACCCATTGGCGGTCTGGACTTTATTCAAATGGATTTTATGGATGAAGGCGCGCCGGCGGCTATTACCGACTTGCTTGGCGGCGCGCCGGATTTGGTGATGTCAGATTTGGCGGCCAATACGACCGGCCACCGCAAAACCGATCATATTCGCACCGTAGCCTTAGTTGAAGCGGCAGCGGATTTCGCTATTGATACGCTGCGCCCCGGCGGAAATTTTGTCACAAAGGTTTTCCAAGGCGGGGCCGAAGGTAAATTACTGCTAAAGTTGAAGCAGACGTTTAAAACCGTAAAGCACGCCAAACCTGACAGTTCGCGTGACGGCAGTCCGGAAATGTATCTGGTCGCACTTGGATTTAAGGGCCGGCCCGATAAATAACGCATTCGGCCTGTTGCCGCCGGTGTCTGTGGCGGCTATCTAAAAACTATGACAATCGCTGCCGAAATCAAAGCGCCGATAGCGTCCGGCAAAGGCGTGCTTCGCCAATGGGAATTGGTCGATAAAGTGCGCGCCTATAACCCGGCCGTGAACGAGGGCCTTCTGAATAAGGCTTACGTTTTTTCTGTGCAGGCGCACGGCAAGCAGTTGCGCCATTCCGGCGATCCTTATTACGCTCACCCGATTGAAGTTGCCGGCATTTTGACAGGCCTGAAAATGGACACGGCGTCAGTTTGCACGGCGCTGCTTCATGATGTGCTTGAAGATACGCCGACAACTTACGCTGAAATGGCGGATATGTTCGGGGATGAAATTGCGCAGCTTGTGCAAGGCGTGACGAAGCTATCGCAATTAGAATTGTCCGGCGAAGTCAGTAAACAGGCCGAGAATTTCCAAAAATTCGTGCTGGCTATGAGTAAGGATTTGCGTGTTCTGCTGGTTAAGCTCTGCGATCGGCTCCACAACATGCGCACTTTGCAATATCACCCAAAGCCGGAGTCCCGTGAACGGATTGCGCGTGAAACCATGGAGATTTACGCGCCTTTGGCCCGCCGCATCGGCGTGGACAAGATTTGTTCCGAACTGGAAGATTTGTCCTTCTTCTTCATGAATCCATCCGCATATGAAAGCATTACCAAGCGCTTGGATGAATGGCGTAAATCGCGCGCGGGCGTCATTTCACAAACATCTGTTATGCTGCGTGACTTAATGGATAAGCACGGCATAAAGGCGCGCATTTACGGGCGTGAAAAACGTCCGTTTGCAATCTGGCGAAAGCTGGAACGTCAAGGTATTTCGTTTGAAGACGTCGCCGACATTTACGCATTTCGCATCATCCCCGAGACGGCGGATGAATGTTACGCGGCGCTCGGACACGTTCATCAGGAGTTTCGCTGCGTTCCCGCGCGGTTTCGTGATTTTATTTCCGTTCCTAAATCCAATGGCTATCAAAGCTTGCAAACGACAATTATGGGCCCCGACAACCGCCGGGTCGAGCTGCAAATCCGTACAGAGCGCATGGATGATGTTGCCGAGCGGGGCGTTGCCGCCCACTGGGCCTATAAGAGCGGCACATACGCCTATGACCCGGACAGCGCGAAAAAGGCCGGCGGTGATCCGCTCAGCCGCATTCGTTCCTTAGTTGAGATTATGGAGCATGGCGGCGATGCCGATGAGTTTTTGGAAAATGCTAAGCTTGATCTGTTCACCGATCAGGTTTTCACCTTCACGCCGAAGGGTGATTTGATTGCGCTGCCACGCGGGGCTACGCCGATTGACTTTGCTTATGCCGTTCATACGCGCATCGGAGACACCTGCGTGGGCGCGACCATAAACCGTCAGCAAAAACCGCTGCGTACCGTTTTGCAAAACGGGGACGTCGTAGAGATTATTCGCGGCGGCACTGCAGAGCCGCAACCCGGCTGGGAAAATATTGTTGTCACCGGGCGCGCTAAATCTGCGCTGCGCCGCTTAACCCGTGATACAGAGGCGGACGAGTTTCGCCGGGTCGGCGAGATGCTTGCCGACCATGCGTTCTCGCGCGAAGACAAAGATTTTTCCGGCAGCGTAATTTTGGACGCGATTAAACGCTTGCCGGATTTAGACACGCCCGACGATGTCTATGAAGCGCTGGGCCGCGGCACGCTGAGTATCCAAGATTTTATGCTGGCTGTCTTTCCGGGCCGCGACAACGCTGCCTTGGTCGATAAATATGCCAGCCGCGATATTATTGATGATGAAACCGCTAAGCTTTACATTAAATCCGACGCACTTCGTGAAGGCGTCTCTTTGCATTTGGCCGACTGTTGTTCTCCGATTTTGGGCGATCGCATTGTCGGTATCGCCGGGAAGGGGAAGGGCGTTACCGTCCATACGATTGATTGTGAAAGCCTTGCCGGAGAAGAAGATGATTTTAACAACTGGGTTGACTTAGGCTGGCGAAAGTCCGCTGACGCCGCCGCATCGGTCAGCCGGATTACGGCGACAATTGAACATGTTCCCGGCGCACTGGCCGATATTACGGCCAAAATCGGTGAGGCCGGCGGCAATCTGACCAATATTAAAACCCTCAAACGCTCACCGAGCTTTTTTGATATGATTTTAGATATCGAAGTGCTGGACACGCGGCATTTGTCCCATATTGTGGCCGCGCTTAGGGCCAGCAGTTACGTTGTTGCTGCCAAACGCGCCCGCGCTGAAATTCAATAAGAAAGCCTGCTATGAATACTGATGACGTTTTGGAAATCTTCCGCGAAGCGGGCGCTTTGCTTGAAGGGCATTTTATTCTGTCATCCGGATTGCGCAGTCCGGTATTTTTGCAAAAAGCGTTTATTTTTAAATCACCGAAGACGACAGAAATCCTGTGCAAAGCATTGGCTGATAAAGTCAAGGCTGCGCTCGATGAAATGCCCGATGTCATCATCGCGCCGGCTATGGGCGGTATTATCCCGGGCTATGAGACTGCGCGGCATATGGGGTTGGATTCCATGTTTGTTGAGCGCGAAGAGGGTGAGTTTACCCTGCGCCGCGGCTTCACCTTAGAGCCGGGCCAAAAAGTGTTGATGGTTGAAGATATCGTCACGACGGGCCTGTCTTCGCGCGAATGTATTGCAGCAATTAACAAAACCGGCGCAACAGTCATTGCCGGCGCTTGCATCTTTGATCGCTCCGGCGGCACGGCTGACATTGGCGTGCCCTTAGTCAGCCTCGCGTCAAAAGCCTTCCCGGCTTATGAAGTCGATGCATTGCCGGATGATCTGCAAAAGCTGCCGGCGGTAAAACCCGGTTCACGCGGCCTTAAATGAGCGATCAAGTCTTACCGCGCCTTGGCGTAAATATCGATCACATTGCCACCTTGCGCAATGCAAGAGGCGGCGCGCATCCCGACCCCGTTGCCGGCGCTCGCGAGGCGATTGCATGCGGCGCGGACGGTATCACAGCGCATTTACGCGAAGACCGCCGTCATATACGCGACGAAGATTTAGAGCGTTTGCAGGCTCTGTGTCATGAGACCGGCGTGCCGCTGAACATGGAAATGGCCGCTGTTGATCCTATGCTAAAAATTGCGCTGGCGACCAAGCCCCATGCCGTTTGTATGGTGCCGGAGCGGCGCGAAGAGCGCACAACCGAAGGCGGTCTGGATGTCGCCGGGCTGCACAATATTGTAACGCCTATGGTGCGCGATTTGCGTGAAAACGGCTCACGGGTCTCGCTGTTTATTGAAGCGGCAGAGCGGCAAATCATGGCCGCCGCTACGACCGGCGCTGACATCATAGAACTGCACACAGGCGCTTACGCTCATGCACTGGATGACGGAGACACGGCTCGGGCCGGTGAGATTTTAAAGGCCTTGCAGCAAGGCGTAAAACTGGCCGCGTCGCTCGGCCTTGAAGTCCATGCGGGGCACGGACTGACCTTTGATAATGTCGGTGATATTGCCGCCATCCCCGAAGTTATGGAGCTTAACATCGGGCATTTCTTAATTGGTGAGTCTGTGTTTATGGGCTTGCGCGGCGCGATTGAAAAAATGCGCGATTGTATTGCGGAAGGCCGAAAGTGATTATCGGCATCGGTAGTGATCTTTGCGACATTCGCCGCATTTCAAAAACGCTCGGCCGCCATGGGGAGCGGTTTAAAGCGCGCATTTTTACTCAAGTCGAGCGTGACTATTGCGATGCCCGCCGCAGGCCTGCTGCAAGCTATGCCAAGCGCTGGGCCGCGAAAGAAGCGCTGGCCAAAGCGCTCTCGACCGCTACGACGGGGGATTTGAACTGGCAGGATGTGGAGGTTTCCAACGGCCCGTCCGGCAAGCCGGAAGTTACGCTCCACGGCGAGGCGCAAAAGCGGATTAAAGCCATGACGCCCAAAGGCATGACGCCCGCAATCCATTTGTCACTGACTGACGAGCCGCCTTACGCGCAGGCGTTTGTCGTTATAGAGGCTTTGTCCTGAGGCCGCGCGGGTCTAAGGTGCGCCTATGAAGCCGTCTTTACAATTGCAAGCGCTGGAAAAGCGCATCGACTATGTCTTTGATGACAAAGAGCTGGGTATGCGCGCGCTGACCCATTCTTCATTCGGAGACGGTCAACGTAAGGTGCGCGATAATGAGCGGCTCGAATTTCTCGGCGATCGTATTTTAGGCCTCCTGACAGCGGAACGCCTCTTTGGCTTGGACGGCACGCAAGAGGGGGATATGGCCCGCAAACTCAATGCCCTCGTGCGTAAGGAAGCTTGCGCTAAAGTTGCCCGCGCGGCGGGTCTGGGCGATGCGCTGCGCATGTCGGCTGCCGAAGAGCGGCAGGGCGGCAGAGAGAAGATGTCCATTTTGGGCAATGCAACGGAGGCGCTGTTGGCGGCAATGTATTTGGATGGCGGCATGCCCGCGGTCGAAGCTTTTTACGATAAGTTTTGGGGCGAAGAGCTTGAACGCATTGCGAAAAAAAATATGAAAGACCCGAAGACGCAATTACAGGAAAAAGCGTTTGCGGCCGTTGGGTTCGAGCCCGTCTACACCGTCAAAGAGCGCAGCGGGCCCGATCATCGTCCGCTGTTCGTTGTCGAGGTGACCGTAGAGAATTTGGGCAGCGCAGTGGGCACAGGAAAATCAAAAAAAGATGCGGAGCGTTATGCGGCGCGTCATCTGCTTGAAAGCAAACTTTTATGAGTGATACGTCTATCGTCCGGGCCGGCTTTGCCGCCGTTATCGGCGCGCCCAATGCCGGCAAATCCACCTTGGTCAACGCGCTCGTCGGCGAGAAGATTTCTATCGTCACGCATAAGGTTCAGACGACGCGGTTTCAGGTGCGCGGCATTGCGTTGATTAATGATACGCAAGTCGTCTTGGTGGACACACCCGGAATATTTAATGCCAAAGACCGGCTTGATCGCTCTATGGTTCATGCCGCCTGGACAGGCGTGAAGGATGCGAGCGCGATTTTGCACATGGTCGATGCGCCCGCCTATTTGCGCGCGCTAAACGGTGATGAGCCGACCTCTCAAGACAAGCTTGGCCGCAAAGATACGGATGCGGTGATTGAAGGCTTAAAAACGCGCGGGCAGGGCACGCCGACTTGGATGTGCCTGAATAAAATTGACCTGATGCCGCACGACTCTGCCTTGCAACTCATCGCGCATTTTTCCGGCGCTAAAGTTTATGACGAGATATTTCTGATTTCGGCCACAAACGGTGACGGGATTGATACGCTGAAATCTGCACTGGAAACAGCTATGCCGCAGGGTGATTGGCTCTATCCGGCCGATCAGGCGGCGGATATTCCGACCCGGCTGATTGCCGCAGAAGTCACGCGCGAAAAACTGTTCCTGCGCCTGCATGACGAGCTGCCCTATAACTCTATGGTTGAGACGGAGAACTGGCAGGAAAATCGTGACGGTTCGGTTAAGATCGAGCAGGTCATCTATGTGCGCAAAAACAGCCAAAAGCCTATTGTGCTGGGCAAGGGCGGGCAGACGATTAAGTCTATCGGCGCGGCCGCACGCAAAGAATTGTCGGAATGGCTGGGGCGTAAAGTGCATTTATTCCTGTTTGTCAAAGTGCGGGAAAACTGGATGGAAGACCGGGCGCGCTATGACATTCAGGGCTTGGAGTTTGACGTTTAGGCCGTGGAATTTACGACGCAAGGCTATGTGCTTTCCGTTCGCCGTCACGGCGAAACCTCTGCGATTATTGATGTCCTGACGCCGGATAAAGGTCGTCATGCGGGATTGGTGCGCGGCGGCGTATCACGTAAAATGCGCCCCGTTCTGCAGCCCGGTAATTTGGTGCGTGTATCCTGGCACGCACGCCTGTCAGAGCATTTGGGCAATTTCACTGTCGAAGCCATAGACGCTCGCTCTGCGCAGCTAATGGATGACCGTTTGGCTCTCTCGGCGCTAAACGCGGCTTGCGCGCTGACTTTGGCCGTTCTCCCGGAACGCGAGCCGCACAAATCAGTATATGATGCCTTTGCCGTCATGATTGAGCATATGGATGACCCCGATATCTGGCCGGCGCTTTATGTGAAATGGGAGGCCGGATTGCTCGACGCTATGGGGTATGGATTGGACCTGTCCAAATGCGCGGCGTCGGGGAGCAATGATAATCTGACCCATGTTTCGCCGCGGACCGGCCGTGCCGTCTCGGCATCGGAAGCCGAGCCTTATCTGGACAAGCTTTTACCGCTGCCCGGATTTCTGATTGGCCGCAAGGGCGTTATGCCCGGCGCGATAAAAGATGGCTTGGCATTGACGGGATATTTCATCGAAAGCCGGATATTATGGCCGGCCGACCGGCAACTCCCTGACGCCCGCGCCCGCATGATTGACCGCCTGACGGCAGAAGGCCGGCTATAGTCATAATCCTGCCGAATTTGCCGCGCAATCAGGTGTAATCAGAGCGAAGGCTTTGCTTTACGCCGCGTGCGAATTTCGGCATAAAGGCGCAAATCAATCAGGGCCCCGAGCCGCAGGACTTTTTATGGCTAAATTTTTCAAACGTTTGTTTGCATGGTGGGATGGGGCAACGCTCGGCACCCTGTTTCAGATTTGGCGCAAAGGCGCGAAAGTCGGCAGCGACGAATTTGGCAATACATATTACGAGCAAAAAGGTGAGGGCTATGACGGGCGCAAGCGCCGCTGGGTCACCTATAAAGGCTACGCCGATGCCTCGCGTGTCCCTCCGGAATGGCATGGCTGGCTGCATCATATGTACGATACGCCCCCATCCGAAGAAGCGCTGTTTACGCAGCCATGGGAGCTTGAGCATCGACCCAACCTGACCGGTACAGTTCACGCCTATAAGCCGAAAGGCAGCCTTGCCAATGGCGGGCAGCGCGCCAAAGTGGCCGGTGACTACGAGGCATGGTCGCCTGATGCGTAAGCTCGCAACCGCGATAGTTCTGGCGGCTTTCTGCAGCCCGGCCGCTTTTGCCGAAAACATAAAGGCAGAGTCCATAACGCTGCGCGCGCTGGATAAAGTCACGGCGGCGACAGAGGATTTCACAATAAAAATCGGCGACACCCTGAATTTCGGGACGCTGGACGTGATCACGCGCCATTGCGAATTTCGGCCGCCTGAAGAAACGCCTGAGACATACGCTTTTATTCAAATTAAAGATCGCGGCCTGGGCGAAGGCGTGAAAGACAGCGCCAAAAAAGACGCGCAGACGCCGGAATATGCGTTCTCCGGCTGGATGTTCGCGTCTAACCCGGCGCTCTCGGCCTTGGACCACCCGGTCTATGACGTCTGGGTTTTAGCCTGCTCCGGGGCGCCACAACTGCGCGATTAAACAAAGCTTGCTTTCACCGCCAAGGCGGCGTCCAATCTCTGATGATACTCTGCGCGGCTGATTTCGATTGCGCCTAATGTGCGCAAATGGTCGGTGATAAATTGCGCGTCCAGTAGGGTAAAACCCCGCGCGTTCAAGCGCTCGACTAAATGCACCAGCGCAACTTTGGACGCATCTGTCGCGCGCGAAAACATGCTTTCGCCAAAAAAGGCTCCGCCCAGCGTGACCCCGTAAAGCCCGCCG